>JAAYQF010000112.1 GCA_012519425.1 Bacteroidales bacterium
CCGTAGTACCCAAAAAGATAAACGAACCTATCGGTCGTTTGGGGTCTTGCAAACCGGCGCGACTCCTTCTTACCGCATCTGCAACAGCCTCAATCGCTTCTTCCTGTCCGATTACGCGTTTGTGTAATTCTTCCTCCAAATGCAGTAACTTGTCCCGTTCGCTTTGCAGCATTTTGTTCACCGGAATACCCGTCCATCTGCTGACTACATCGGCAATATCATCAGAATCGACTTCTTCTTTAATAAGTGCATCAGTGCCCTGAAGTTCAGCCAATGCCGTTTGATAGGAATTGATGTTATCTTCGTAATTTTTAATTTTTCCGTAACGGATCTCGGCTACCTTGCCGTAATTTCCTTCACGTTCCGCTTTGTCAGCTTCAAATTTTAATTTTTCAATTTCAATTTTTGCCTGTTGTATATTATCAATCAAAGCTTTTTCAGACGACCACTTTTCGCGGATTTTGCTTCCCTCTTCCTTCAGTTTCGTGATCTCTTCTTTCAACTGCGCTAATTTTTTGGTGTCATTTTCCCTTTTAATAGCTTCTCTTTCAATTTCCAACTGCTTGATGTTGCGTTCAATAACATCCAGCTCTTCCGGTACGGAATCTACCTCCAGACGAAGCTTTGCGGCTGCTTCATCCATCAGGTCAATGGCTTTGTCGGGAAGGAATCTTTCGGTGATATAACGATTCGATAACTCCACAGCTGCGATGATGGCGTCGTCCTTGATCCTTACCTTGTGATGGTTTTCATACCGCTCTTTCAATCCTCTCAGAATGGAAATGGTGCTTTGAACATCCGGTTCATTCACCATGACAATCTGGAAGCGGCGTTCCAAAGCCTTGTCTTTCTCAAAATATTTTTGATATTCATTCAGGGTGGTAGCACCAATAGCCCGAAGTTCGCCGCGGGCAAGAGCGGGTTTCAATATATTGGCGGCGTCCATGGCGCCTTCGCTTTTGCCTGCACCGACCAGCGTATGGATCTCGTCAATAAAAAGTATGATTTCGCCATCGGCTTCTATCACTTCATTGACAACAGACTTAAGCCTTTCTTCAAATTCACCTTTATACATGGCACCCGCGATCAAAGCTCCCATGTCTAATGAGTAAAGTTGCTTGCTCTTCAGGTTTTCAGGTACGTCACCACGGATGATCCGATGTGCCAATCCTTCGGCAATTGCAGTTTTACCGGTGCCGGGTTCGCCAATCAATATGGGGTTGTTCTTGGTGCGCCTGCTCAAAATTTGCAGCAAGCGCCTGATTTCATCATCACGTCCAATTACCGGGTCCAATTTACCGGCTTTGGCGCGATCGTTTAAGTTAACGGCATATTTATTCAATGCCTTCTCTTGTTGTTGGTTAGTATTCATATTCATAATCTTGATTCTTAATTAGTTAATATTTTCCGATTTGCATCAATCAAAATAAAAACCAAGACGAGAATGCTGACAAAGTGGCGTGTTTTCAAGCTGGTTTATAGTAGGTTTGCGACAGAATTGCAGGTTGTTATTGGCAAAAGCAAGTCAGATAAAATTGAACCCATAAATTGAAAGGAACATGCTTATGGCACATCGTATTAAATAATTGTCAAATGCCAAATATTTTGTACTTTTGTAGGCACTTTTCAGAACACATTTATATAGATATCATGTCAAAAAATAAATTGAACTTATTAGTTGATTTTCCGGAAGTTACTACTGAAGAATGGATGGAAGTA
>JAAYQF010000022.1 GCA_012519425.1 Bacteroidales bacterium
ACCGAAACTTTAAAATTAGCAAAACGGATCAACACAATGGGTTCTTCAGTGATATATTGTGGACATATAGCTTCTTTGATGTAATTGGTTAAAGCGGTTTTGGTCATGCCGGCAGCCTTGATTTTGCCTATTACAGGAAAAGTGATATAGCCCTCTGCATCCACCAGGTAATTCTGCATGCTCATCCCGTATGAAAGATAGGTGTTATTGCCTCCGCTGTACGTTCTGGAAGTTTCACCGGCAGGTACCAGGGGAAGATTAAAGGGCAGTGCAGCTTCAGGTGTTGTGGTATTGATAGTTATCATCAACACATCGCCAATTTTAATCACGGGATCAGGTATAGGTGCCTGTATTGAATCGGAGAACTCAGCATAAGCACCTGCTTCCTGCATATAAGCCACTTTTTGATATGCGTTACAACCTGCAAATGCAAGGATCAACAGCAGAAACAGAGATTTTTTCAAAACTTGAAACATAATTTGTTTTATTTATTATTGATTCTTTTGACTCTAATATCCACAATAATAGTTTAACTATGAGCAATAAACCCCGGCTTGATAACATGGTGTACCCTAACAAGTATACATGACAAGCTAGCAATCAGAAAACAGGAAAGCACATCCGGTCTTTCTAAAAAGTATTGTTGGGGAAATTGGGCTGCAACAACGACTATAACAGCAAAAAGGAGACTCAGAAGTACCAAATCTAAGAAGGCAGAAATAAATTGTAATTTATTTTCCCGGGTTCTCATAAATATTTTGACTACTAAATAAGAACTGTATAAATGCTGATTTATTGTTGTAGATTGACAGTTTTTGCAGCGCAAAGGTAAATATTTTTTGGCTTTAAAGCAATGAGTTAGGAGTGTTATTGGAAAATTTCTCTTATTACATCATGCTTTGTTGATAATGGGGGTATTATTTGGGTTTTGATGGTATTGAATTGTCAAATAAACCAGACTTTAATAAAATTGGATAATTTGCTGTGAATTACTGAATTATGTCTATGATTTCTTTCAAGGAACAAAGTTGTTGGTCGCCGGTTTTCATATTTCTCAGCATAACTTTATTTTCCCGTATCTCATTTTCGCCTACAATACCCACAAAGGGGATATTTTGCTGGTCTGCGTAGCTCATCTGTTTTCTCATTTTGTCAAGGTCGGGATATAACTCTGCATTGATCCCGAGTTCCCGCAATGTTTTTAAAAGGGGGAGACAATAAGTCTGCTCCTTCTCACCAAAACAAACAAACAATATTCTCGTCTGTTCGCTTCGATTTTCGGGAAACAAATCCAGTTGTGTCAATACATCATAAATCCGTTCGGCTCCAAAAGAAATACCAACACCGGAAACACCCGGCATTCCAAACATTCCCGTCAGGTTATCATACCTGCCACCACCGGAAATACTGCCTATTTGCACATCCGATGCAATGACTTCGATGATGACTCCGGTGTAGTAATTGAGTCCGCGTGCCAATGTTAAATCCAATGACAACACGGCATTCATAGGTACTGTAGCACAGAGGTCAAACAAGGTTTCCATTTCCAAAACGCCCTGTAAACCAATCTCAGAAGAACCCAACACCGTTTTCAACTGTTGGAGTTTTTCAGCATTGCTACCATGTAAGTTCAGGATGGGCTGTAACTTTCCGACAGCTTCTCGAGAAATACCTTTTGACAACAATTCTTCGTTTACCTTTTGCAGACCGATTTTATCCAATTTGTCGATTGCAACTGTGATATGGGTCAAGTTTTCAGACTCACCGATGACTTCAGCAATGCCTGAGAGTATCTTGCGGTTATTCAATTTGATGAGCACCTTGATCTGCAGGCGTTGATACACTTCATCCAAGATCTGTATCAACTCCAGCTCATTCATTAAAGAATTGCTGCCCACCACATCGGCATCACATTGATAGAACTCGCGATACCTGCCTTTTTGCGGACGGTCGGCACGCCACACGGGTTGGATCTGATATCTCTTGAAAGGGAAAGAAATTCTGTGGCGATTTTGTACCACAAACCGGGCAAGCGGCACGGTGAGGTCGTAACGCAAACCTTTTTCTGCAATTTTTCCTGCCAACTGAAGACTGTTGGCTTCTTTTAATTCTTCTTCCGAAATGCCGGACAAGAAATCGCCGGAGTTTAGAATTTTGAACAATAATTTGTCACCCTCCTCGCCGTATTTTCCCATTAAAGTAGTCAGATTTTCCATGGCAGGAGTTTCAATCTGCTGAAACCCGTACAGCCGGAAAACTGATTTGATGGTATCGAAAATATAATTGCGCTGAGCCGTTTCCCGCGGTGTAAAATCACGGGTACCTTTTGGTATAGAGGGCTTTTGGGACATGATTATTTTCTGATTCCAAGCTCTTTGATGATGGCGCGATAACGTTCGATATCCACTTTTATCAGATAGTCTAATAAGCGACGACGTTTACCTACCAACATCACCAAAGCACGCTCGGTACTAAAATCTTTTTTGTTGCGCTTTAAATGCTCGGTCAGATGATTGATTCGATAAGTGAACAATGCAATCTGAGCTTCAGGAGAACCGGTATCCGTACTGGATTTACCGTATTTGGCAAAAATTTCTTGCTTTTTTTCAGCCGTTAAATACATGATAATGTAACAGTTAAATTAATAAATAGAGATCAAGCCCATAAAGAACTTTCCTTCATTTTTCGGTGTGCAAAGATAGATAATTTTTTGTATACCACAATACAAGCACCAATTTATTACTAAAATTGTCGTATATTTGCAGCCCTATTTTTATAAAAAGAACATATGAACATCGTCAGAAAAGATCTCGACCCAACCAATGCGAACATCACCATCAGCATTGAAAAATCAGATTATGAAGCAAAAGTGGACAAAACATTACGTGAGTATCGTAAAAAATCTAATATCCCCGGTTTTCGTCCGGGCATGGTTCCGCTTAACTTGCTCAAAAAAATGTATGGCAAATCCATTTTAGCGGAAGAAATCAATAATATCCTTTCTGAAGGACTGTACAATTATATCAAAGACAACAATATTGATTTACTCGGAGAGCCTTTGCCCAACGAAACGGAACAGAAAGAAATAGATTTCGACAATCAGGAATCTTTCGAATTTGTTTTTGACATAGCCCTGCCACCCGCATTTGAGGTAGAATTGACCAAAAAAGATAAAATCAAATACTACCAAATTACTCCGGATGATACCATGATTGAAAATCAGGTAAAATCTTATGCCGGTCGCTTTGGCAAGTATGAACAAGAAGAAACGGTTGAGGAGCAGGATATGCTGAAGGGATTGTTGGTTGAATTGGAAAACGGGGAAGAAAAAGCCGACGGTATTCGTGTGGAAAATGCAGTACTAACACCTGCGTATATGAAAGATGAAGCAATTAAAACTGTTTTCGTTGGCGCGAAAAAAGAGGGTGAAGTAATTTTCAATCCCAAACAAGCCTACGAAAATGAAGCGGAAGTTGCTTCCTTGTTGAAAATGAAAAAGGAAGAAGTAGAAAATCTGACTTCCGATTTCAAATACACCATCCAAAGCATTACACGCTATCACGAAGCGGCGGTTGATCAAGATTTATTTGACAAAGTCTTCGGTGAGGGTACGGTTAAATCCGAAAAGGAATTCAAAGAAAAAATCAAAGAAAATATTGCAGAAAACTTGCTGCAAGACAGCAATTATAAGTTTGGTCTGGATGTCCGTGAATTCCTTGTGAAAAAATACAAAGATCTGTCTTTCCCGGATGCTTTTTTGAAACGCTGGTTGTTACGCACCAATAAAGATATGACGGAAGAAAGGGTGGAAGCCGATTATCCCAAAATGAAGGAGGATTTAACCTGGCAATTGATCCGTAATAAAATAGCGAAAGCCCATGATGTGAAAATTGAAAAAGAAGACGTTGAAGCATATGCAAAAAAAATCGCACGTTCACAATTTGCACAATACGGGATTCCTAATGCCGACGATCAAATGATTGAGCCCTACGTTCAGGAAATGCTGCAAAATGAAAATCAACTGAACGCTATCATTGACAGAGTTACCGAGAATAAAGTAGTTGACATCATCAAGGAGGCTGTAAAATTGGATGTAAAGGAGGTTTCTATTGAGGAGTTCAATAAGATGTTTGAAAAATAAGCAGTGTCTATAAGTGCCCAACTGCTGCACTTCGACTTCGCTCAGCAACCACGTTGCTTTCGATGGTTGCTGAGCCTGTCGAAGCACGGGCTCAGTCACATACTTCAGTATGCTCCTTTGCCCTCAATCTCAGTGCCTTGCATTTGAACACTTCTAAGACACCGCCAAGTTTGGACAATTTAGTTTTTTTGAGCGAAGCAGGCACAGTCTTGATTTTTTTTTGCTTCGTTTTTTTGTATCAAGACAAAAAAAATGAAGAAAGAGTAATACTTTATGAGTTGAACTCAGCGTAAAACACCTTGTTATCTCACAGTTGAATATTTGTTCTGAAATAGCCGTCTTCATCATACAACTCCAAAAAATAATCGTACCTTTGATGTTAAATTATTAAATATTAATCATTATGAATCAAAACGAATTCTTTAAATATGCGACCAGGCATCTGGGATTAAACAGCATGCATTTGGAAAAATACCGGGATATCTCCGGCAATTATATATCGCCTTCCATTTTGGAAGAGCGGCAATTGAATGTAACGCAGATGGATGTATTTTCACGATTGATGATGGATCGCATCATCTTCTTGGGAACTCAGATTGATGATTATACAGCCAATGTAATCCAGGCACAACTGTTGTTTTTAGATACTTCCGATCCCGGCAAGGATATCTCCATTTATCTGAATACCCCGGGCGGATCAGTGCATGCCGGCTTAGGCATATACGATACCATGCAGTTTATTGATTCTGAAGTTTCTACCATCTGTACCGGCATGGCAGCCTCGATGGGAGCGGTACTGCTGGTGGCAGGTGCCAAGGGAAAACGTTTTGCCCTCACCCATTCCCGCGTGATGATCCATCAACCTATGGGTGGTGCGCATGGACAAGCCTCTGATATAGAGATTACAGCACGCGAAATACAAAAGTTGAAGAAAGAACTTTATACCATCATCGCCAAACATTCCGGCAATCCTTACAAGAAAATTGAAAAAGATTCCGACAGAGATTACTGGATGACGGCAGAAGAAGCTGTTGCGTACGGTATGATTGACAAGGTATTGATTAACGAGAAAAAAATAAAATAATGGCTAAGCAACAAAAAGGTTGTTCTTTTTGCGGACGCCCTGAATCTCAAGTTGGTTTTCTGATTATGGGCATTGACAATGTGCGTATTTGCAATGAGTGTGCATTGCAAGCGGCTGAGATTGTTAAAGAAAACACCCTTTCAAAATCCAAGTCTTTACAGTTAAAGAGGGAAGATATTCCTAAACCCATTGAGCTGAAAAAGTACCTGGATGAATATGTCATCGGACAGGACGAAGCCAAAAAATATCTTTCGGTAGCCGTATATAATCACTATAAACGTTTATTACAGGAAGATGAACACGATGATGTAGAAATTGAAAAATCGAACATCATCATGGTTGGACCAACCGGAACGGGCAAAACCCTTCTTGCCAGGACTATTGCCAAAAAGTTGCATGTACCCTTTACCATTGTTGATGCTACCGTGCTGACAGAAGCCGGATATGTGGGTGAAGACATTGAAAGTATTTTGACCCGTTTACTGCAAGTGGCTGATTATGACGTACAAGCGGCAGAAAGGGGCATTGTGTTCATTGACGAAATCGATAAGATTGCGCGCAAAGGGGATAATCCAAGCATAACACGTGATGTAAGTGGGGAAGGTGTACAACAGGGCTTGCTTAAATTGTTGGAAGGATCGATTATCAACGTACCACCGCAAGGCGGGCGAAAACATCCCGAGCAAAAAATGATCGCTGTCAATACGCAAAACATCTTATTCATTTGCGGTGGTGCTTTCGATGGTATTGAGAAAAAAATTGCAGCGCGCCTTAATACCCGTGTTGTAGGATATACAGCAAACATTGAAACAGAGCAGATTGACAGGAAAAATTTGATGCAATATATTGCGCCTCAGGATTTAAAAGCATTTGGTTTAATTCCCGAAATTATCGGTCGTTTACCGGTTTTGACTTATTTAGAACCCCTGGACAGAGATGCATTGTTGAGGATTATGACAGAGCCTAAAAATTCTATCTTAAAGCAATATGTCAAACTATTCAAGATGGATGGTATTGAACTTACCTTTCAACAAGATGTATTGGAATACATTGTGGACAAAGCCATCGAATTTAAGATTGGCGCACGTGGGTTGAGGTCTATTACTGAAACCATCATCATGGATAAAATGTATGAAATGCCTTCGAAAAAAATAAAAAGTGTTGTCATTGACTTAGATTATGCACGATCTAAAATAGAAAAGGCCAATTTCAATCGTTTAAAAATCGCATAAAAATTCATAAAACAAGCATTTTAAGTGCTCAAAAAGTAAAAAGGCGGGATAAATGTAAAAAAAAACAGCATTTATTCCGTCTTTTTTTCAAAAGCATTTGTAAATATAAAATCTGTTTATAAATTTGCTTTCCCTATAAAAAATGATTTGGTTGTAATGGGACAAAAATTCAAGTTTTGACAATATTCGAATAAAAGTATTATCTTAGTGACTCAGTTTTGATTTTATGATATATGTTTAGTCATTCAGAATTAAAAGCTCAATTAAAACATCATTTTGGCTTCGACACCTTCAAAGGCAATCAGGAAGCGATTATACAAAATGTCTTAGCTGAAAAAGACACCTTTGTTCTTATGCCCACCGGCGGAGGAAAGTCGCTGTGCTATCAATTGCCATCCTTATTAATGGAAGGTACTGCTATCGTTATTTCTCCATTGATTGCACTGATGAAGAATCAGGTTGATGCCATGCGTAATTTCAGTGAAGAGGATGGGGTCGCACATTTTTTAAACTCATCTTTAACCAAACAAGCCATAGATGACGTAAAAGCAGATATTTTATCAGGTAAAACCAAACTTTTATACGTCGCACCCGAATCACTCACTAAAGAAGACAATATAGAGTTCCTCAAACAAATTAAAATTTCTTTTTATGCTGTTGACGAAGCTCACTGCATCTCCGAATGGGGACATGATTTCAGACCGGAATACAGAAGAATTCATCCAATAGTGAATGAAATTGGAGCAGCCCCGTTGATTGCGCTAACTGCCACCGCCACACCAAAGGTGCAGCATGATATCCAGAAAAACCTGGGCATGCTGGATGCAACGGTTTTTAAATCTTCCTTTAACAGAGAGAATCTTTACTACGAAGTTCGGAACAAAACCAACGAAGTCAATAAAGAGATCATCAAATACATCCTTTCTCAAGAAGGCAAATCGGGTATTATCTATTGCCTGAGTCGCAAAAAAGTAGAAGAATTGGCAGCTACCCTTCAGGTCAACGGAATTTCTTGTCTACCCTATCATGCAGGAATGGAATCAGCGGTCAGAACCGAAAATCAGGATAAATTCCTGATGGAGGAGGTACAAATTATTGTTGCCACCATAGCCTTTGGTATGGGAATCGACAAGCCGGATGTTCGTTTTGTGATCCATTATGACATGCCTAAAAGTCTCGAGGGCTATTATCAGGAAACAGGGAGAAGTGGCAGGGACGGAGGTGAAGGTCAGTGTATCGCTTTTTATTCTCACAAAGACCTTGACAAATTGAGAAAATTCATGCAAGGTAAACCTATCGCTGAACAAGAAATTGGAAATCAATTGTTAGCAGAAACGCAAACATATGCCGAATCTTCGCTTTGCCGCAGGAAACTATTGCTTTATTATTTCGGAGAACAATACAAACAAGATAACTGTGGAAATTGTGATAATTGTATGAAACCAAAGAAAACAGTAGACGGTCAGGAGCTCTTAGTCTTGATTTTAGAAACGATTGTTGCTATCAGGGAAAGATTTAAAACTGAACACATCGTTGATATATTGAAGGGTAACGAAACTCCGGACGTCAAATCGTATCATCACAATGAACTCGAAAATTTCGAAGCAGCAGCCGATGAAGATGAAAGATTCTTGCACACCATCATTCGTCAGGCCATGATTTCCGGATTCATTACCAAAGAAATTGAAAATTACGGCGTACTAAAAATCACACCGGCAGGAAAAGCTTTCATAAAAAAACCCACAGAGTTTCTTGTAGTAAAAGATATTGAGTATGATGATGATGACGATGATGCCGTTGTGAAATCAGGGGGTGGAGGTACTTGTGCTGCAGATGACGTTTTGTTTTCTTTCCTGAAAGACTTGCGAAAGAAAATGTCAAAGAAACTTGGAGTGCCACCTTTTGTAATATTCCAGGATCCTTCCCTGGAAGCCATGGCAACGACCTACCCCATCACCATGGAAGAACTGCAAAATATTCCCGGGGTTGGACAAGGAAAGGCTAAAAGATACGGAGAAGAATTTCTAAAGATCATCAAAGAACATGTCAAAGAAAATGAAATTATACGTCCCGAGGATTTGCGTGTCAGGACAGTCGCCAATAAATCAAAATTGAAAGTGTCTATTATTCAGGCAATCGACCGAAAGATAGCCTTAGACGATTTGGCAGAATCCAAAGGATTAGATATCATGGAATTATTAGATGAAATTGAAGCCATCGTGTATTCAGGAACCAAGATAAATATCAATTATTTTCTGAATGAAGTGATGGAAGCCGATAAAATAGAAGAGATCTTCGAATACTTCAGTACTGCAGAAACCGACAAGATAGGTCCTGCCCTGGAAGAGTTAGGTGAAGATGATTTTGATGAGATTGAAGTAAGACTAGTAAGAATTAAATTTTTATCGGAAATCGGAAATTAATCACTATCCTCTTACTTTTTTTATAATGTTCATAATATCAATCGAACATCCTGTTACTTTCAAAAACAGTATAGATGGATGGATCACAAAAAATTACCACCAATTGAGTCCACTTAAAGAATTTCAAAAACAAAATAATTACACAAAATGAGTTTAAACATTATTGTACTTGCCAAGCAGGTGCCCGATACGCGTAATGTCGGAAAGGATGCTATGAAAGCCGACGGAACTGTCAACCGTGCTGCTTTACCTGCTATTTATAATCCGGAAGATTTGAACGCACTCGAACAGGCACTGCGTATCAAAGCTAAGTTTGAAGGTTCCAAAGTGCATGTGCTGACCATGGGTCCCGTACGTGCAGCCGAAATCATTCGTGAAAGCATGTACCGCGGTGCAGATGGCGGTTACCTGCTAAGCGGACGTGAATTTGCCGGTTCTGACACCTTAGCAACTTCTTATGCTCTCGCTGCTGCCATTCGTAAAATCGGTGAAGTAGATCTGATCCTTTGCGGTCGCCAGGCAATTGATGGTGACACAGCACAGGTAGGACCACAGGTTGCAGAGAAATTGGGCTTGCCTCAGATTACTTATGCTGAAGAAATTCTTCACATCTCCAAATCTGAAGTAACGGTAAAAAGAAGGTTGGAAAAAGGGATTGAAACCGTAAAAGGTCCTCTGCCTATATTGATTACTGTCAATGGATCTGCTGCCGGTTGCCGTCCTCGCCATGCCAAACTTACTTTGAAATACAAAAACGCCAAAACGGTCAGTGAGCGTCAGACTTCTTCTGCAGACTACACAGAGCTTTTTGAGACACGTCCTTATCTCGATATACCGGAGTGGGGTGCTTGCGACATTGAACATGAACCTCAATGGCTCGGACTTACAGGTTCTCCTACCAAAGTAAAACAAATTGAGAGCGTGGTGTTTACAGCTAAGGAAAGCAAGCGTCTTACACCTGCTGATGATGAGATAGAGGATTTGATCAAGGAGTTGATTGTAAATCACACCATAGGGTAAACGGTGTATTATAAGCGTCCAACTGCTGCGTTATTTTCGATATTCAGGCTCAGTCACGTACCTCAGTACGCTCCTTCGCCCTCAATCTTAGTGCCTTGCATTTGAACACTTCTAAAACACCTTGTTGTTTACCAGCTGAAGATTAGTTTTAAAAACAGCCCAAAAATGTAAATTATTTATAATCAATAAACACGAATTTATGAGTAATAAAATTAATAATAACACAGAAAAACTGACATCCATTTTTTCAAAAAAACATGGAGGTAACATCTTTGTTTATCTCGAAATTGAAGACGGTGTAGTTGCAGACGTAAGCCTGGAGCTGCTTACCAAGGGTCGTACCCTGGCCGATAAACAGCGATGTAAATTAGAAGCTGTTGCTGTAGGTTATCAGCTTGAAAAAATAGGGGAGCAGGTGTTCCCATATGGAGTGGATACTTTGTACCTGGCCGACAACGAGCGCTTATCGCCTTATACTACACTACCCCACACCTCCATACTTGTGAATCTTTTCAAAGAAGAAAAACCGCAAATTGCATTAATGGGTGCAACTTCCATAGGAAGGGATTTGGGACCGCGGGTTTCGTCGGCGTTATTTAGTGGCTTGACTGCCGATTGTACAGCTTTGGAAATTGGCACCTACGAAGATAAAAAAGAAAAAAAGGTTTACGAAGATTTGTTGTATCAAATTCGTCCTGCATTTGGAGGTAATATCGTAGCAACCATTGTTAATCCCGACTGCCGCCCACAAATGGCAACGGTGCGCGAAGGGGTTATGAAAAAAGAGATACGTGATGAAAATTATACAGGAAAGACCATTCGGCTGAATGTATCCAAATATGTTGATGATGCCGATTTTGTAATCGGAGTGATTGAGCGTCACATGGAGAAATCCAAGATTAACCTCAAAGCTTCTCCCATCATTGTGGCAGGTGGTTACGGCATGGGCAGTGCCGAAAACTTCAATATGCTGTTCGATTTAGCTCGTGTGTTGGGTGGTGAAGTAGGTGCTTCACGCGCCGCTGTGGACGCGGGATTCTCCGAACATGCCCGTCAGATTGGACAAACCGGTACAACAGTTCGACCAAAACTCTACATTGCCTGCGGTATCTCCGGTCAAATACAACACATTGCCGGCATGCAGGAAAGCGCTATGATCATTGCTATCAATAATGATCCCCAGGCACCCATCAACACCATTGCCGATTACGTCATTACCGGTGATGTGGCAGAGGTAGTGCCGAAGATGATTAAGTTTTATAAGAAGAATTCAAAATAAATTAGGGAAGTTAAGGAAGTTAGGGAAGTTAAGAGGAAGTTAGAAGTTAAAAATTTAAAAAACTAGAAATTATGGAGAAAACCTGTTCGTTTACAAATTTAAATATGTGGAAATTGGCTCATGAACTTGTTTTGCAGACATATAAAATTACATCTACATATCCCAAAAGTGAGCTTTTCTGTCTTACATCTCAATTTAGAAGAGCTGTTGTATCCATTCCCGCTAATATAGCCGAAGGATATAAAAGATTAAGTAAAAATGAAAAACTTCGCTTTTTCAATGTTGCACAAGCGAGTTTGGAAGAATGTAGATATTATATAATCTTATCAAAAGATTTACTTTATATTAATGATGAAATATTTGAAATCCAGATGGATCAACTTTTAAAAACAAGCAAATCTCTTAATAAGTACTGCGAGAAACTCCTCTCAGACATTTATACCTAACTTCCTAACTTCCCCTAACTTCTTTAACTTCTTTAACTTCCATAACTTCTAAAAATTAACAAATTATTAAACCCAAAAATATGAACTACTACAACAACAACCCGGCATTAAAATTCCAGCTTTCGCATCCTTTGATGCAGAAGATAGTTGCCTTAAAAGAACAGAACTTCAGCGAAAAAGATACATATGATTATGCGCCTCGTGATTTTGAGGATGCCATCGACAATTATGAGCGGGTGTTGGAAATCATCGGAGAAATCTGTCATGATATCATCGCTCCCAATGCTGAAAGCGTGGATCAGGAAGGACCACAGGTGATAAATAATCGTGTGCAGTATGCCCGGGGAACCCAAGAAAATCATGAAGCTTTAGTACAAGCTGGTTTGTATGGGATTTCGCTGCCACGCAAATATGGCGGCTTGAACTTCCCCATTATACCTTATGTGATGGCAGGAGAAATGGTGTCGCGTGCTGATGCCGGTTTTGCCAATATATGGGGCTTGCAGGATTGTGCCGAAACCATTAATGAATTTGCTGATGAAGATATCAAAGCTGAATTTCTGCCACGCGTTTGCCAGGGTGAAACTTGCTCCATGGACTTGACTGAACCTGATGCAGGTTCTGACTTGCAGGCTGTACGGCTCAAGGCTACCTACGATGAGCGCGAAGATATATGGTACTTGAACGGTGTAAAGCGCTTTATCACCAACGGTGACGCGCATATCAAACTGGTGCTGGCCCGTTCGGAAGAAGGTTCTACCGATGGAAGAGGCTTGTCATATTTTGTGGCAGATAATAATTTTGATCATACCATCAAGGTACGTCGCATCGAAAACAAATTAGGTATTAAAGGTTCACCAACCTGCGAATTAGTATTTACTAATACACCTGCAAAATTGGTTGGGACAAGACGATTGGGACTTATCAAATACGTTATGTCACTAATGAATGGAGCACGTTTAGGCGTTGGTGGACAATCAGTTGGTGTTTCGCAAGCTGCCTATGAGGAAGCATTGGCATATGCCAGAGACAGAAAGCAATTCGGCAAAGCAATCATCGAATTTCCGGCCGTTTATGAAATGTTGTCACTGATGAAGGCTAAATTAGAGGCTTCCCGCGCGTTACTATACGAAACATCCCGTTTTGTGGATGTGTACAAAGCATACGAAGCAATCGAGGCGACCCGTAAATTAACACCGGAAGAACGTGCTGATTACAAGGAATATCAAAAACTAGCAGATGCATTTACACCGGTTCTAAAAATGTTTTCCAGTGAATATGCCAACCAGAATGCCTACGACAGCATACAAATACATGGTGGCTCAGGTTTTATGAAAGATTATGCCTGCGAACGTATTTATCGCGATGCCCGTATTCTGACCATTTATGAAGGAACTTCTCAGTTGCAGACAGTAGCAGCCATCCGCCATGTCACCACCGGCAACTACCTCAGACAAATCAGAAATTACGAAGTTCAGCCGATCAATCCGGAGTTCCATTCCCTGCGGGAAAAGTTGATTGCCATGACCGATTTATATGAAGCAGCAACAAACAGGGTATTAGATGCTAAAAATCCGGAGTACACTGATTTCCAAGCTCGCCGTTTAGTTGAGATGGCCGGTCATATCATCATGACCTACCTGCTTATCATAGATGCCAGCCGCGACGACATGTTCCGAAAATCAGCCGAGATATATCAAAAATTTGCTGAGACAGAAGTCAGGAAGCACGCTACTTTCATTGAGGATTTTGAAATAGAGCAAATAGATAAATACAAGATCGGATAATAACTGCCTGATTGCAAAAAACACCTTTTCAAAAAAAAGAAGTATCTTTGCAGCCGAATTTTAATTTCTCATTGATATATTATGAGTCAATTAAGTAAAATTTTGGGGCAATATGATGCTCCTCAACAAGCTATGGCTCAAGGCGTTTATCCTTACTTTCGCCCTATTGAGTCTGATCAGGATACCGTGGTAAGCATCAACGGCAAACAGGTTTTGATGTTCGGGTCCAACAGTTATTTGGGACTTACCAACCATCCACGCTTAAAAGAAGCAGCCATTAAAGCCGTTGAAAAATATGGTACCGGCTGTGCCGGATCACGATTTCTAAACGGAACTTTAGACATTCACATAGAATTGGAAGATCGTCTGGCTCAATTAGTCGGAAAAGAAGCTGCTTTGGTTTATGCCACAGGTTTTTCCGTGAATGCCGGTGTGATCCCCTGCCTCACGGGGCGTGAAGATTATCTGCTCTTCGATGATTCCGATCACGCTTCTATCATTGAAGGGAAAAGATTATCCTTTTCGAAACAATTGAAATTCCGACACAACGACATGGATCACCTGGAACGCTTGCTCAAAAAATGCGAACCGGATAAGACGAAAGTTATTGTTGTGGATGGGGTTTTCAGTATGGAAGGAGATGTTGTAAAACTGCCTGAGATAGTAGCTTTATCAAAAAAGTACAATGCTTCCATCATGGTGGATGAAGCCCATTCCCTCGGTGTTTTTGGCAAAACTGGGGCAGGTGTATGCGAACACTTCGGCGTTGTCGACGATGTGGACCTGATCATGGGTACCTTCAGCAAATCCCTGGGAACCATCGGCGGATTTATAGCTGCGGATGAAAATATCATCAATTTTTTAAAACATCATTCACGAACGCTAATATTCAGTGCATCCATCACTCCTGCTTCCACAGCTTGCGTGATAGAAGCGCTCAACGTGATGGAAGAAGAAAGTTGGCGACAGGAGAAGCTTTGGGAAAATACTGAGAGAGCCAAATCGCAATTCGTAGAGCTGGGGTTTGACACAGGAGTTTCAGAAACACCTATCATTCCCTTGTATGTACGTGATAACACCAAAACGTTTATGCTGACGAAAATGCTGATGGAGGATGGCGTGTTTATCAACCCGGTAGTATCGCCGGCAGTCCGCTCTGAAGACACTTTGATCCGTTACTCCTTGATGGCGACGCATACCTTCGAGCAGATTGATGAATCTGTGGAAAAAATTGCAAAGGCAGCAAGGGCATTGGGGGTTATTTAAGACGCTGCCAGGTTTAAGAACTTCGTTAAATTTAAAAACAATCAAGCCAACTATCTCACAATGATTTAGTTGGCTTGATTTTAATTCGTTAATGGATATTCCTAATGAATATTCCTCCTTAGAACAATTTTAGAAAACTTGAACTTTCCGAACAAATTTTTGAGACCCATTGGTAAGTTTGATGATATACAGTCCCGGATCCAAACGAATGTGTTCAGCACTTTTAAGGCTTTTATTGATGATTTCCACCCCTGTCATGGTGTAAATAGAGATAGAGATATGCTCAAACTTATCTGACGAGACAGAAATTCCATGATTTACTTTACTAATTTGAAAGTCAAGCCCTTCGTTATCAATTAATCCACTAACAATTGTATTCTCCCAAGTCAAAATAGGATAGCCTCCATTTATATTTTTACTGTCTGATTCATAAGCATCTCCTAATTCAACAGCAGCTGCTTTCATACCGGCAGTTGTTTTCTGGGTAACTGATACGGTTTTATTATTGGTGTCAGTATAAGAATCTACTCCGTAAGCACTCTCTTCCTTTCCTATTCCCAAGAATCCTGAGGCAGAATTGACATCAAAATCATAGTAATTATTTGCTACAACTGAAGAGGCATTGAGTGCATCAGGAAAAGCACCCACAAGCGAACCCACAAATCCTGCAGTAGTGTTGCCAACAATTGAGCCTGCATTGTAGCTATTGGAGAGGTCGCATAGTTGCCAAAAATACCTTCCTACTACTCCGCCAACGGAAACAGTTGTTCCTGTAATTGCACCCCTATTATAACAATTGGATACGGTACCACCAGACAACTGTCCCACAATACCTCCTACGTAAGATTTACCGGAAATTGTGGCTTTATTATAGCATTTATCTATAGTTCCTCCTTCATTAACTGAACCTGCGATACCTCCAATAAAGTCGTTGGTTGTTCCTCCGGTTACGGTACCGCTCTCAATGCCTAAATTTTTAACTGTACCGGTACCGTTTACTTGCTGAAATAATCCTGTTCCGTTATCATTTGTCGCAGTAACATTAAGACCCATGATTTTGTGTCCGTTTCCATCATAATTTCCGATAAAAATATAAATTGGTGTCCAAGCGTAATTTTTTAAATCAATGTCTGTGGTGAGTTTAAAATACTTATTAAGATAAGTTCCAAATCCGGTTCTTGCTTCATCACTTGCCATATATGCGAAGTTAGCTGCTGATTCAATCAAATAAGGGTTTGCCGCAGTGCCATCGCCATTTTGCCATACTGTGCGGGTTGTTCCATCCCAATCGCTGGTTGCTGATTTCACGTACAATGTGCTTGTTACCAGCACAAAACATAATAGTAGTAATTTTGTTTTCATAAATAATAATTTTTAAAATTAAACTTAGAAAATTAATTGACATCACAAATATATATATATATTATTCTTTTTAGATATGTTATTCAATCATACGAAATTTGTCCTGATTTATCCGAAAATAAAACTAAGCGTAGGTTTTTAAAAAACTTGTATTTTCTGAACAAATTTTTGAGACCCACGGGTAAGTTTTATGATATATATTCCCGATGTCAAACGAATGTATTCAGCATTTTTAAGGCTTTTAGTGATGATTTCTACCCCTGTAATGCTGTAAACAGACAATGTAATATGCTCAAAATCATCAGCAGATATGGATATTCCATTATTTACTTTAGTAATTTGAAAATCAACAAATTTGTTGTAGACTAACCCGGTAGGGGGCAGGTTTTCCCAAGTCAATACAGGATAACCACCATTTATATTTTTACTGTCTGATTCATACGCGCTTCCTAAGTCCGTGATCATATCGGTCGATTTCATCTGCGCTGTTGACCGTTGCGTTACACTTACAGTCTTTGGTGGTACTCCATCTTCAGTAGAACCGGGTGAGTTGAAGACATCTACCCCTGTCGCACTTCCTTCTACACCTATTCCCAGCAAACTACTGTCGTAATTCACATCAAAATCGTAATAATTGTTAGAAACGACTGACGCAGGTTTGAGTGCGTCTGCAAAAGTTCCGACAACCGAACCCACATATCCAATAGCGGGATTTCCGACAATTACACCTGCATTGTAACTATTAGAGAGGCTGCATTGTTGCCAAAAATACCTGCCTACTACTCCACCAACAGATGCATTTCCGGTAATTGTACCCTTATTGTAGCTGTTGGACACGGTACCTCCGGATAATTGTCCCACAATTCCGCCTACCATTTGCGTACCGGAGATTGTGGCTTTATTGTAACATTTATCTATAGTTCCGCCCTCATTAACTGCTCCTGCAATGCCCCCTACAAACTTCAACCCGTCGATATTACCACTCTCAACGCCTAAATTTTTCACCATACCGGATCCGTTTACTTGCCTGAACAATCCTGTCCCTTCATCATCTGTCCCTATCATTTTAAGTCCCATGATTTTGTGTCCGTTTCCATCAAAATTTCCAATAAAAATGTTGATAGGAGTCCACAAATGATCATTTAAGTCAATGTCGGTGGTAAGCTTAAAATGGAGATTAAGATAAGTCCCAAATCCTTCTCTTGCCGCGTCACTTGCCATATATGCCAAGTTAGCCGCCGATTCGATTAAAACAGGGTCTTCCTGAGTTCCTTCGCCACCTGCCCAAACTGTGCGGGTGATGCCATCCCATTTGCTGGTTGCTGATTGTACAGCATAAATGCTTGCTACCAGCACAAAAACCAATAAAAGTAATTTTGTCTTCATGTGTTTAGTTTTTTAAAATTGTGGTATTGAACGCTCGATGAACTCATTGAGTCATTTTCAAAAACAGTTGATCAATCTCATATGCCCCAAAATTACTTCATCAATATTTCAATATGTTGCGCAATAATCCGAAATAACTCCTGATTTGTCCGAAAATGTTGTTCTCGTCTGTTTATTTTTCCTTGAACCACCCAAAGACCGGCTTAAAGCCGCGGGTTTCGTATTTTATCATGCTGTTCAATGCTTGCTGCTGACTGAAAACTGCGTACTGAAAACCGTTGACAAACTACTCAGACTGCCTGTTTGCCTCTCTAAATTTAGAAGGTGAAATGCCTTTTATTTTTTTGAACAGGGTACTGAAATGGCGTGGGTAGTTAAATCCGGTTCTATCACTTATTTCATTGATGTTCATATCGGAATTGATTAAAAGCCGGGAAGCTGCCTCTATCCGTATTCGGTTGATGTAATCATTTACTCCCAAGCCTGTAAGTTCTTTTACTTTGTCGTAAAGCGAAGTGCGGCTCATCGCCATTTCATTTAAAAGTTCTTTAATCCCAAAATCAGGCTCCTGCATGTTTTCATTGATAAACTTGTTCAGTTTAAGCATAAATTTCTCATCGGCATTGCTAAAGGTAGATTCTTGTAATGAAATGCCTTGCCCAAGAAGATAGCGTTTTCGAATATCTTCCCTTTTCTTCAGTTGATTGGCGCACAGGCTTACCAATAGTTCTAACTCAAAAGGTTTGGATAAATAGGCATCCGCTCCTAATTTGTAACCTGTGATCACATGCTCTGAATGGCTAAGTGCCGTAAGCAAAATAACCGGCGTGTGGCTGATTGACAGATCATCTTTGATGGTTTTGCAAAGTTGAAAACCATCCATATTGGGCATCATCACATCGCTTACAACAATATCCGGACTGTGTTTTTTAATTTTTTCAAGCGCTATCAGACCATCTTCGGCTGAAAATACCTGACCGAAATATTCAGACAGGGCATCTTCCAAAAAAGTTCGCAAGTCTGATTCATCTTCTACGATCAGCACGCTATAGGGTGTTAAATCGTTATCAGCTATCTGAATAGTGGTATCCGTTAGATCAGTTGAAACATATGATCCTGTTTCCAAGTCTTCTTTTCTTGTTACGACTATATTTTCTTCTTTTCGCAATGGCAACTCAAAATAAATGGTGGCTCCTCCGGTTTCGTTGTTTGCAGCCCAAATACTCCCGCCTTGCATCTCAATCAGCATTTTTGCATAAGAAAGCCCTATTCCGCTCCCTTTTACATGGTGTTTACCTTGGTAAAAGCGAGAAAACAACTGATTGATATCCACATCGTCGAGTCCCATACCTTGGTCGGAGACCTCCACTCGTACATGATCTCCGTTTCGACGAGAGCGAATGGTTACTGTGGAGTTTACGGGAGAGAATTTTAATGCGTTCATCAGCAGATTAGACAAAACAATGCTGCTTTTATTTTCATCGAAAATGATCTCGCCTAATGACTCGTCCAAATCAAAAGTGACCCTGATCTCTTTTTCTTTAAATTCCGGCACAAATGCATCAGCAACTTCTGTGAGCCAGGGGTTAATATTATGTTTTGAGAAATGCAATTCTTCCTTACCAAGCTCCATTTTCCGGACATCAAGCACCATATCAATCACTTGCTTCATTTGCTTGGTTTGTTTGAAAATGTTCTTTAATTCGGTTTCTGCATTTTCGGGAGTAACTTTTTTCTCTATCAGCCGTTTCAGCGGCGTGTATATCAAGGTGAGAGGTGTTCGCAGTTCGTGGCTTATATTGATCAGAAATTTGATTTTTTCTTCATTCAGCTTGTTTTCATGCTCGTTCAATTGCCATTTGAGCTTTTCTTCCTTCTTGTTAAGTTGCTTTTTTATTGCATACAATACGACGCTTGCTACCAGCATTGACAAGAGTATGACAAACCAAAAACTTTTCCACCAGGGTGTGGCTACTACAATTTCTAACAGGTTCTCTGCCGGTGACCACTCACCGCTTTGGGTATTGCACGATACATAAATATTGTGTTTCCCCGGCTGTAATTTCCCCAGAAACAGTTTATTGCTGTATGTTTCTATCTGTTGGTCGTTAGCCGATGATATATTGTACCTGAAAACATGTTTACGGAACATGTCTTTTTCTTTTACTATGATTCTGATATTGACCGAAGAGTGGTTCCAGGGGATTTTAACTTTGTTTCCTTTCAGCTTATCTAAAATTGAAATCCCATCCAGATCTATGTTGTTTATTTTTATTTCAGGATTGTCCGCAGTGTCAAACTCAATATTGTTGTTTATCCTTACTAACCCCATATTTCCGGCAATAAAAAGGTAGTCGCCTTGTACGGTGTAGGGACTGAAAGCCAATTCATTGAGTGGCACTCCGTCTGATTCACCCAATATCACAAATCGTTTTTCGGAAATGATATAGACAAAAAGCATGTTCTGCGCCCCAATCCAGAGTCTCCCTTTTTTGTCGAGTATGAGTTGCGAAATGTTGGAAAACAAATTAGTAGGGATAGCAGTCAGTTGATGCTCTTTTCCGTGATACATAAAAAGTCCGTCATTACTTCCTATCCAAAAATTTCCGTTTTCGTCACGGCAAGCAGAGGTAAATTCCACCCCTTCGGGTGCCGACACAAGCACTTGTAAACTGTCTCTGGAGGAAGAGATCGCGAGTATGTCACTCATACCCAAGAGATAAATTTCACCCGTCTTTTCGCCCACTACCCTTAGTGCCGCTTTCCGGTTGATGTTGAGTTTCGGGTTATCTATGATCTTTGATTGTTTAGATATCCGGTCGATAGAATAGATGTGTTGCCCGAGTATCAACAGTTCATTTTGTGTGGAATAGATGCTTACTAAATCGCCATAGGAGAATTCTTTTTTTAATTGTTGGGGACTTATTAAGTCGAAGGGCCTGATCTGTTCTGTTTTTTTATTGAAAAGATAAAGCCCTTTGTTAAAGCAGGATAGCAACAATTCATTTTCTGAATATGGAGCAATAGCCGTTATTTTGTCATTGGCAGTTGCCTTGAAATGTGTAAACAACTCACGTTCGATATGGAATAAATTCAGCCCGCCGCCATCGGTGCCAACCCAAAGTTTCGAGTCATCTTCCTGATAAACGGTTACTACGGCACGTTCACTCAGTCCGTGAGGATTATTGAAAGAAACGTCCTTGAAAGTTTTGATATACACCTTTTTTAATCCTAACAATCCGCCTACTATGGTTCCAACCCAGATGTTTTCATCTGCATCTTTGTAGAGGCAATAGGTAGAATTGTATTGAAGGTGATTGGGCTCCCCGGGCGCATGTTTGAGCACACTGGTTTTTCCTGAATTGACATCATAAATATTAATCCCACCGCCATCGGTTCCGAGCCAAATTTGGTCCTGCACTTCCAAAAAATCGAACACAATATCGTTACTTAAGTTGGAATTTTTGGTGTTCAGTTCCACCACTTTATTACCGTCCGGGTCAAAGCAAACCACACCATTGTTGTAAACAGAGATCCACAACCGGTTTTTTGAATCCAGAAAAATGGTGTTTATTTCTTTGTGTGTAAAAAAAGGATATGGCTCAAATTGTTTGGTTTGCGTATTAAGCACCCATATTCCGTCTCTTTTTGTGGATAAGATCAGCCGGTCGGCTGTCCATTTGTAAATATTATAAATCCTATCTTCCTTGATTGGTGAAGGCTGAGTTAAATAGGGCGTTACTTTACCCGAGTCAAAGTAGTATGCGTACAACATTCTGTACTCGCCGCCAAAAATAATTTTATCTTGCTCCATGTAAAACGACCAAGCCTGGAAAGCTTCTCCTTGATATAGTATCGGCGTAAATGTTTTCTTGATACGATCAAAGATCACCACTCCTTTGTTGGTAGAGACATAAATCAGGGAACGCTCATCTTCGGCTATAAAACGGATAAAGTTATCGGGCAGTCCGTTTTTTTCGTTTTTATTATATAAATAGGTAGTTAATTCAAATTGGTCGAAACTGTTCAATCCATGTTTTGTACCAATCCAAATAATTCCCTGTTCATCACGCAATATGCTTTGTACGCGGGATTGAGTAAGCCCTTGCTCCAATGAAATTTGTTTGAAGTAGTAATCGGTTTCTGCAGCATGTATGGACAGTATACATAGAAACAATGAAACAGCTAATGATATTGGATACCGGCATAACATGTGTTTTCGCCACGAACTTGATTGGACAAATTTATAAAAAAAATCGTTAAATCATCTGTTTTGTTTAAAAATACTCCTGTTTCGGATTTAGGTTGATTTTTATTGGACGGCCAAATACATGGTTTCAGAAATAATAGTCTATTTTTGTCTTGATCTTGAACAATATTGAAAGCTGTGTTTTGTCCAATTACAAATTTTTAAAAATGAATAAAAAGCTTTTTATCGTAGTGATCTTGATTTTCTGTCTTGGGGGTTTAAGTTCTCAAAGTAACACCTCGGTATGGAGCGGACATATAAGCCCGATAGAAAAAGGGAATGGTACGAAAAGTAAACCTTATATAATAGAAACAGCCGAACAATTAGCCTATCTATCAACCCGAGAGGCGAAAGAAAAAGGTTTTTTGTCTGCACACTTTCAATTGGTTACCGACATTGATTTAAATCATCTGCTTTGGACACCTATCGGAGCACCGGCATTTACGGGAGTTTTTGATGGCAACGGGCATAAGATAAAAAATATAAATATAAATACTTCCGGCGATTATGGTCCCATCTCTTGGAATGCAAACTTAGGATATGACTACACAAGCTGGAAAACAAACTGGACAGATGCATCGCAACAAACTTACGGAAAAACGCTCTACGACTATCGAGACGGGAATATACGTATTTGGACAGAAGCAGGTATTAAGCAACCTGCCGGTTTTGATTACCGTCAACGCCCCAAAATAAGAACCATCAACCAAAACTACACCACAGGTGATTATAATTGGAGAGTGTATGTACCGCCTATGGAAATGTTTAGTCAGGTAAGTATCGGGGCTTTTCTATACTATGATGATGAGCATGAACTGGATTTTGAAATAGGCTCCGGCACTGCCGCAGAAAGAAGTGCAGCTAACGCACAAGACGATGAGGTGCTGATGTATCTCACTTCGCAAGACAATCCGTGGCATCAAAGCATTCAACCGATAAAGAGTGGACAGTGGTATGATTTAACCTTGTCAATTACAGAAACAAACCAAAAAAAATATACTGTAAAATGGCTTGTGAACGACACAGAAGTTGGCAATATAGTTTTAGAATACGGCAAGGAATTTCCTTTCGGAATTTATTGCAGTTTGGAGAATTTAGAGTTTATCGGCGATAATTATAGCACCAGAGAACATTACGTGTTGTTTAACAAAATGGGATTTACGCCGAGATAGCTTTTTTTAGTTAGCGGTTTACAGTTAGCAGTTTACGTTATTAATTGTTGTTCAGATGTTCGGAAGTTCGGGTGTTCAGAAGTTGCTATTTCGATTAAACTCAGTAACCATCAATAACCGCAATTACCTACGGAACCCGAACTCCCCCTATATCTTGCGGGGGTCCCGATAGCTATCGTGGATAGGGGAGCTTCGAAACTCGATAGTTAATCTAATCAATAAAAAAATATAGAAATGAATAAAAATTTAATTGTAGCATTAGTATTCTCCATTTTTTGTTTTACCGGTTATTTAAGCGTTCAGGGTCAAACTTCGGTATGGAACGGACAAATAAGTCCGATAGAAAAAGGCAGTGGAACCGAAAGCGACCCATACTGGATAGAAACAGCCGAACAATTCGCTTATTTATCGACCGAAGATGCAAAAAACAAAGGTTTTTTGTCTGCGTATTTTAAATTAGTTTCCAATATCGATTTAAACAATCTGCCATGGACACCCTACGGGACAACGGCGTTCACGGGAGTTGTTCACAGCAATGGATATGTGGTGAAAAACGGACAGGTCAATATTATCGGTACTCCCGACCCTGCCGATTGGGACGGGAACTTAGGGTATGATTTTGAAAGTTGGAAGAGAAACTGGACGGATGCGTCGCAAGCTACTCATGGTAAAACCCTCTATGAGTTTCGGGACGGCAATATTCGTTTTTGGACAGAAGCCGGTACCGGTCAACGCCCAAAACTAAAAACCGTAACACAAAGGTATAAAACGGGAGTCTATAGCTGGAGGGTCTATATTCCTCAAATGGAGATGCATAAAAAAGTAAGTATCGGTGCTTTTCTCTATTATGATGACTATCATGAAGTAGATTTTGAAATAGGACCGGGAAAAGCCGATGTCCGAAGTGAACACCATGCAAAAGCCGATGAAGTGCTTATGTATCTCACATCGCAGGGCAACCCCTGGCATCAAAGCATTCACCCCATCAAGAGTGAGCGATGGTATGATCTATCCATGTCGATTTCAGAAACAGAAGATCAACAATACTTATTAGTATGGTTGCTGGATGGCAAAGAGATAGACCGCGTGAAATTGGAATACGGAAAAGAGATCCCATTTGGAATTTATTGCAGCCTGGAGAATTTAGAATTTATGGGCGACGATTACAGCTCGAGGGAACACTATGTATTATTTAATAAAGTAGGCTTTACACCGCGATAGAAACAGGAAAAAACAATTCAACAAAATTTATACACCATGCAAAAAAAAATCATTATTCTTTTATTCGTTTTACTCAATTCATTGTATGCGGCATCCCAACTACAGGAAGTTACCGGCAGCGTGATGAGTGCAGATGAAGAACCACTTATTGGGGCATCTGTTCAGATAAAAGGAACAACGCTTGGTACGTTGACCGACATGAGTGGAAATTTCAAATTAGCTGCTATGGACGGACAAGTGTTTGTGATCAGCTATGTAGGCTTTACACCGCAAGAAATTGTAATAGCCAAAAACCAGCCACACCTTCGGGTTGTTTTACAAAGCAGCAAGAGTTTAGACGAAGTGGTGGTTGTAGGTTATGGAGTTACACGCAAGCGGGATTTGACCGGGTCAATTTCAAACATCAAAACAAAAGATGTAAAAGCCGGTGTGGTGACCGATGCGGCTCAGCTGCTTAAAGGTAGGGCTGCGGGTGTAGAAGTAAAACAAAACAATCACGAGCCGGGTGGTGCTATCAGCGTGAGGATACGGGGAGCATCTTCCATAAGCAACTCCAATGAGCCGCTATACGTTGTGGACGGATTTCAAACCAATATGGGAAACCAGATCAATCCCGATGACATTGAATCTATAGAAGTGCTGAAAGATGCCGCCACCACATCAATCTACGGAGCCAACGGAGCCAATGGAGTGGTCATTATCACCACCAAAAAAGGGGTTAAAAACAACTTTGCCCTCGATTATTCATCGAGCGTTTCGGCAAAGCAGATGAACAACCGGCTCAATAAGCTGACCGCCAAAGATGTGATTGATTTCCGGATGAGATACTGGGAAGAAAACGGACGTGACGGGAACCCGCCTTATACGGAAGAACAGCGAAAATACATTGGCGAAGGTACAGACTGGATCAAATTAGCTACGCGGACAGGACTTACTCAAAATCACTCCATTACGCTAAGTGGCGGTGAAAACAGGCTGCTGATGGCTGTATCCGGGAATTATATGAAAGACCTGGGTGTGCTGCAAAACACGCAATTCAACCGATGGAGCGGACGGATTAATATTAACTACCAGCTCACGAACCGTGTCCGTTTTGGCGGGTACATGTATGCTGTACGCACCAATAAAAACTACGTGAACATGGGTAAAAATCCGGCAAATGACAACGTGCTATACGGAATATTTACGGCTTCACCCATTGATACACCAGACGGAGTAAACGTATTCGGTGACCCCACACGTAAAGTTGAAGTCCTTTCTGAGTTGCTGAACGTGGACTTTGACAACACAGCCAATTTGAACTATCAATCATTTTTTGCGGAAGCGAACATCCTAAAAAACTTAACGGGTAAAGTTCAGTATGTTTACAATAACGAGAACAACAAAAGCATGAAATACTATCCCAAAATGACGAATATTGGGAAAGCAAGTAATGGATCCGGTACAGGAGAACTCTACAAAACAGATAGCCACCAATTGGACGCACTACTGACTTACCATCAAAATTTTGATAAAATTCATAATATTAAAGCAATAGCCGGTAGCACATATATGCAGTATGTTGAAGAAGGTCTGGGAATGCAAGCCACCGATTTCTCTAATGACAATTTATCTTACAATAATTTTGGAGCTGCCGCAAAGATAGAAGGCCTAAACTCCTACAAGGTAAGAGCTACAACGCTATCTTTCTTCTCCCGATTAGAATATGTATTACGGGACCGCTATATTTTAAATGCCACAGTACGAGCCGATGGAGCATCCCATTTCGGCGACGGTAACAAATGGGGCTATTTCCCGTCACTCTCAGCTGCATGGCAATTGGGCGATGAAGAATTTATGGGCTTTATCCGTCCGTTGTTTTCATCCTTAAAGTTAAGGGGAAGCTGGGGCTTGTCGGGTAATTCAAGATTTCCGCTGTATCAATCCAGAACAAAATTCGGTTTCCAATATGTTTACGTAGGGGGTGCAGATAATGTTATCGGAATGTATCCCACCAGTCCGGGAAACGAAAAACTGAAATGGGAAACCACAACTCAGTATGACTTAGGAGTCGATTTTTCACTACTCGACAGCCGTTTTGAAGTCAATTTTGACTACTACGTGAAAACCACCGACGACTTGATCAATCCGATAAAAATTGGAGCAGCAAGCAGCGGATTTGTGGAAGTTATAGGCAATAACGGTACGATACGAAACAATGGATTTGAGCTGTTTATCAAGTCGAACAACCTGAAATCGAAAGACTTTGCCTGGACAACAACGCTCAATTTCTCCAAAAACAAAAATATCGTATTGAAACTAAACAACGGCGAACCGCGTTACCTGACCATTCGTCCACACGGCTACTACGATATTCAAGAGTATATGTTGCTGCAAGAAGGGCAATCGCTAAGTTCAATTTACGGCTATGTGTTTGACGGAATCATTCAAAAAGATGAACCCCACCCTACGCAGCCCAATGCAGTGCCGGGCGAACCGAAATTCAAAGACCTGGATGGCGATGGTATCATTACTCCAAATGACAGAACAGTAATCGGTGACGGTAATCCCGATATTATTATAGGTCTGGGAAACAACTTAAAGCTGAAAAACTTTGACTTCTCCTTTTTCTTTGATGCTTCCATAGGTGCTGAACTGCTCAACATCACCCGAATAGTGATGGAAGACCTAACTATAGTAAAACAAGCTATGAATAGGTGGACACACGGCAATCCGTCAAATACCATCCCACGTTACGGATATGTAAGAGATGCAGGGTTGAAATACGGCTCGTACATCAACTCTCAATTCGTAGAAAAAGCCGATTACCTGAGATTGGCAAATATAGAATTAGGATATACGCTGCCGGTACATAAGATGGAGAAATTCAATAAATACGTGAAATCACTCCGCTTCTTTGTGGGAGGACAAAATCTACTCTTGCTTACACCTTACACCGGCTTAGACCCCGAAGTAAGCACCAACGCCGGAGTCTCCTTTGCACAAGGGTTGGACTACAACTCATATCCTTCTTTTAAATCTGTCAATTTAGGAATTAAAGTAACTTTTTAAATGCATAAAATCATGAAACTCTTGATAAAAATATTCTTGATCATAGTCGTCCTTGCCGGTGTTTACTCTTGTGAAGACCCGCTGAAAGAGATAGTCTATTTTGAGTTGACGGAAGATTTGGCTTTCGGCACACAAGAAGATGCACTTGCTGCCATCAATTCCATTTACGAACCGCTTATTGCAGTCACCAACCGGGATATTTTCTACTTAAATGATATTGCTTCGGATGGTGGGTACCGTGCCAACGAAAACGCTGAAATACTCAATTTCAACAAGTTAAACGAAAGTCAAGATGTGGTGTGGTCGTGGGAAGGCTATTACACCATCATATCCCGGGCTAACATAGCTATTCCGAATATTGAAAAGATAGAAGTTGAAAAGTTTTATGCGAAAGATGTTACCATTACCGACCAAGTAATCGAAGAAGCAAAAGCACTGAAAGCGCGCTATTTGGCGGAAGCACATTTTTTAAGGGCATGGGCTTATTACCAATTGACCGATATTTTTTACAAAGTACCTTTGAATTTAACTTTTGAAAAAGAAGCCAGGAATATTCCGCTCTCGTCCATAGAAGATATAGAGGCACAAATCATTTCAGACCTGTTGGAGGCTGAAAAATCGCTGCCCGAAACGTATCCTACGAACAATGATGCCGGAAGAGCCACTATTGGGGCGGCGCAAGGGATGCTGTGCCGTGTGTATATGCGTGCAGCGGGCAGGATGAGGCTCAGTGGCAACGGCGATGCAAACACCAATTGGCAAAAAGCATTAACCTATGCCAATAAAGTGTTGGCATTGGAGAGCAAAGGGGTTTATGTGTTGCAAAAACGGGTTTGGGATATCTTTAATCCCGATTTAGAAGCTACCAAATACAATAAAGAGCTGATTTTCGCTGTCCGTTCAAATCCGAATTCAAACTTTGGTACGTCTGATATTGGTATGAACTTCACTCCGTGGAATTATGACATGGGATGGAATTTAATCAATATCCCACTGAGTGCAGCCTGGCAAATGGACATGCAAAATGACGAAAGATTTACAAAACTTGTGGTTTCAGCTTTCAAAGATGTATATGAGCCAACTCGGATTAATTATGTTATGCCGCCATCCATTGAGAAGGTGGGTACGCTTTACAAAGAAACTCCAAATCCCGCTAATCCGGCAAAACCTTTTATAACCAAAGAGCTGGATGCGGTTTACACCAAAAAATACAAATACCAACGCACCGGAACCTATAACTACCATACCGGAAACAATATGCCTGTTTTGCGTTTGGCAGATATTATTTTGTGTAAAGCAGAGATATTAAACGAGTTAAATTCACCTACGCAAGAGTCGATCGATTTGATCAACCGCATTCGTCAAAGGGCTTTCCAATCCTCCACTTTCAATTTGAATTTAGCTGATTATCCATCGAAAGAAAAATTGCGTGAAGCCATTTGTGATGAGCGCTTCTTGGAATTTAACAGCGAAGGAATGCGCCGCCCCGATTTAATCAGAATGGGATTGTGGAAAGACAGAATGGACAAATACATTACAACCAAAAAACTTCAAACCGAGTGGGAAGAAAGAAACTTAGGAGCACCTGACCTGAGTGATAAATGGAAGGTATATCCCCGGGACCTGACCGAAAACGATAAACGGCGTTATTTCCCCATTCCAAAGAAGGAAACGGATATAAATCCGGAATTATTGAAACACCTTGATGACTTTAAAAATTGATACCCATGAAGTTAGACAGAATTATTTATTTAGTTTTATTCGCAGTGCTCCTTTTTTCTTGCCAACCGGAAGATGAGTTTGTAGCTCCTCATACATTAGTTGAAAAAATTCAGGCATCTGTTGATAAAAATAATGTGCTGCACATTCAGATAGACTTTAAATTTCGTAAACCGGCAACAGCTGAGGTCTCTTATTGGAAATTATCCGATCCCGTCAACAAAAAGAGTGTCAGCAATGCGTATGCATCTGAAGCAAATGCCCAAACTCTCCATATTTTGTTTTTGGAAGAATCAACCAAGTATGAATTTGAAGTGAAAGTAAGGTCGGGGAAAGCATGGACTACCACCCAAAAATATCAATTTACCACATCTTCGCTGCCGACCAATGTACCACGCTACACCATAGACGAGAACCGGTTAAAAGCTCCCTTGGGTGGGTATATTCTAACGCAGCAACGGGAGAAACCGGGGACAATCACCATGATCAACGAAGAAGGTAAAGTGGTGTGGTATTATTTTTCCAATGCTTTTATGACCAGCTCCAACTATAACCCTAAATATCAAACTATTACTTGTACAACAGGAAACTCATTAGGTCGGGAAGGCAGGTCAGTATTTGTAATCGATTTGTTGGGAAACCTTGTGTTCAATAAGTTGGGGACAGAGCTTGCACGGGAATTGGTTCATCATGATGCCAAAATGCTTGATGACGGAACGATAGCCGTAATCAGTCAAGTACCTGAGCAGTTCGACCTTTCATCTGTTGGCGGATCGAGCGATCAAACTGTTGTGGGCGAAGGCATCAATATCTATGACCTGCAAGGCAAAAGTTTGTGGGATTGGAGCTGCTTCGACGAGCGAAACCCCATTGATGATCCCGCAATCGTTGAAGGGATTGAGTCTACCGGAGCGTCCCGAGTGAATGATTGGTTGCATGCCAATTCTGTTTCGGAAGATCAAGACGGCAATTTGCTGATCTCATTTCTGAATGATTCCGAAATTTGGAAGATCAATCGTGAAACCCGAAAGATCATGTGGCGATTGGGAGAAAAGGGCGACCTGGAAATTAACGGATTAAACACACCCATGTCAGGTGTTCATTCCGTGTATATCGACAAGGCAGGTAAACTTTCTTTCTTGGATAACGGAATGGCTAACAAAGAATCCAGGTTCATGAAGTTTGATATTGATGAAACAGCCAAAAAGGCTAATGTGCTGATGCAAACCGCATTTCCGAAAGAGCATGCTTCAAGATTTATGGCAAATGCCGAAGAGATTGACGACCGCTATTTACTATTCGGGTCATCCACAACTAAAAAAATTTTAGTAACAGATAGGGAGGGACAATTAGTTTGGCTATGTACTGCTCCGCATACACTATACAGAGCTAACTTCGTAAAACACGCTGATATAGAGCAATACAATAATCAAAAATAAGTATTCACAACTCATTCAGTACACCTATACCTACACTAAGGATCAACATAGAATCAATGACACACTTTCAAATTACAATTATGAACATCCTATTTTTATTATTAGCACTTTTATTTTCTGTCTCTACATTCGCTCAGCAAGCAAAACCCTTTGTAATTCCTGAGCTTAAAGAGTGGAAAAGTAGCGATGGTACATTCTTATTTTCTTCAAAAACAAGCCTTGTTGCCGATGATGCGACCAAACAGGTTGCCGGGCAGTTTGCCGCAGACTACAAAGCGATGTTTGGAGAAGCACTTACTCTGAATAAAGCAAATGCAGACAACATCGCGCATGTTATATTTGTACTCGACCCCAATGCTTTGATAGCAAAAGGAAGGGAAGCATACCAAATTGAAATTGGAAATTCAGTGCAAGTTACCGCTAACTCTACCACCGGGCTTTATTGGGCTACACGCACTTTGCTGCAAATGTTGGAGCAATCTTTCGTGCTGCCGCAGGGAGTGATCATTGATTATCCCGACTATCCAAAACGGGGATTTATGCTCGATGTGGGGCGTAAGTTTTTCCCTATGGAGTATCTGCAAGCGGTTGTAAAGTTGATGTCGTACTACAAGATGAATACTTTCCAGATTCACCTGAATGACAACGGATTTATTCAACATTTCGGCAACGATTGGAACAAAACCTACTCTGCATTCCGATTAGAGAGTGAGACATATCCCGGTTTGGCTGCCAGAGACGGACATTACGGTAAAGCAGAATTTCGCCGCTTGCAGCTCGATGCCCTAAAGCAGGGCGTCACCATTATTCCGGAAATTGATGTGCCGGCTCACACCCTCGCTTTTAGCCACTATTTGCCTGAAATAGGCAGTAAAGAGTACGGAATGGACCATTTGGATTTGTTTAATCCTAAGACTTACGAGTTTTTGGACGGACTTTTCAAAGAATATCTGGAAGGTGAAAATCCGGTTTTTGTCAATGAGTACGTACATATCGGTACCGACGAGTATAGCAACAAAGACCAGGCAGTAGTGGAAAAATTCCGCTATTTTACCGATTATTATATCAAAGAAGTAGAAAAATACGGCAAAAAAGCGGCACTGTGGGGCGCGCTTACCCATGCCAAAGGAGAAACACCCGTGAAAGTGGAAGATGTGTTGATGAACTGCTGGTACAACGGTTATGCAGAACCACGCGACATGATTGCGTTGGGGTATGACGTGATAAGCATTCCTGACGAACTGATCTATATTGTGCCCGCCGCAGGTTATTATTTGGACTATCTGGACATCAAACACTTGTATGAAAACTGGACACCTGCCGTAATTGGTAAAGAGGTTTTTGAAGAAAAACACCCACAGATCAAAGGGGGTATGTTTGCCGTATGGAACGACCAGGTGGGCAACGGTATCAGTACACAGGATGTTTATCACAGGCTTTATCCGGCTATGCAAACACTTGCCGTGAAAATGTGGACAGGCAAAAATGTAAAAACCCCATTTGATGCGTTCAACGAAAATCGAAAACTACTTAGCGAAGCGCCGGGTCTAAACATGCTGGCAATTCCTGCAAAATCGAAAAAAGGAGTTGTTTTTGAGGTAAAAAATCCACGTAAAGGAGAGCTGCTGAAACAAAAGCTGGAAGATATCGGTTGGGATTACCGGGTAAGTTTTGATATTATTGCGGGTCAAAATCCACACGGAACAATACTGTTCAGTTCCGGTTTTTCTACTTTCTATCTCACAGAACCCAAAGACGGCAAGCTCGGTTTTAGCCGTAATGGTTATGATTATCAGTTTGACTACGTAATTCCCACAGGTCAAAAAGTCACCATCTCCATTGAAGGCACCAATATGGAAACAAGACTGTTAGTCAACGGCGAATTGAAAGAGACGCTCAAAGTCATTCCATTTGCCGCCGATGCAGAGGTAAAAAAAGACAAACGAAGCTGGGTGCAGACTTTGGTGTTCCCGTTGAAAAAAATAGGGGAATTTAACGGGAAAATTAAGAACTTAAAAGTGGAGTTTATTTAGTCTATTTCAAATTGTGATTTGTCCGAAAACAGGCTTTCCAAAAAAGGGCGAACCAATGCCCTGTCTTCATCATTTGCACGTTCCGAATCGTTCAGGCAAAACAAATCCGACTGATAACGATTTAAGTATTCTTGAAAATTACCCTTGTGCAAACGAATACGGGAGGATGTTTTTCTTGTTGCAAATTTCAAATGAGCACGCCCGACAGCTAAAGCATAATAGCTAAAAATAATACGCTGAATATCTTTGTGGGTTCTGAATTGATGAGTAATAATTGCTTGAAATTCTTCTTTAAAAACTTCTTCTACTACCTTTGCAAAATCACTTTTTCTGTATGCATCTATGTTGTGATGCGAAGCTCCGGGATAGTACTTGCCAAATTTTTTCCTGATCAGCGCGATGGAGTTATCTATGCTTTTTCGATATGAATTAGCTCTGATATTCATCAAATTTTTAAGCTTACTCTCTATACGCTGGAAGGGCAAATACTGCAATCTGACAATTGGAAATCCATCTGTACCGAAAAAAAATGAAGGTAACAGATTCGCATTTACAAACATATCATCATTGGCATATAAAAAATATTCGCTCAAGCCCGGAATGCGATACATGAAATATTCAATCACACGTGAATTAAAACAAGGCAAAGCTTCCGGAGGTAAAATTTCCCGATGATCTACAATAGTAATCTTAGGATGATGAATATCTAACCATGAAGGTGTTTGATTGTCGGTAACAATAAAAATTTTGTGTATCCAAGGTATATGTTTTTCAACCGAACGCAACGAATACTTTAGTTCATCATTATTTGCATAGCGACCGGTGGTGTTAATGGTGGCTCCGTCATTTCTATTCGCCAATGCGGCTTGCTGCCTGGCTTGCCAAAGCGGATCACTATCGTCCACCCAAAGATACACCAGGTCAATTCGATCAATATATTGCGACATCTGAAAATTATAATAAAAAAACTCCCCGATACAATGTATTTCAGCTATCGGAGAACCTTATTAAATGCTGACTCAAAGATATGTAATTTTCTTGTTTTTTTGACATTGTGCATAACTTATTTTTTATCAATTGCTTAAAAACCCCTGTATCACTTTCTCGACAACCCTAACTATCAGATACTTAGATTTTGTCTTAATTTAAGTGCAAATGGTACATCTTTTACCTTTTACCATCTCCATTTTTACCTTTTACTTTTTGCTCTAAAGTAGAAAACCAAAATTTAAAAATTAAAAACTACCTTTGTCCTTTTATACTTTTGATATTTTTATCAAAGCACATGACAAAAAATACTCTATAAACCACAATTAACTAATTTGCAAGACTTTATGCGCTGAGTGGTAACTGACCTCGTCCGGTAAGCCGAAAAATAAGTAAGAACAGCGTTAAAAATCGTCCTTGTCTGAGCAACGAAGTTGCGAGTTTGGACGATTTAGCTGTTCGAGCGTAAATTTTTCGAGCGAAGCGGGCGCAGTCTTGATCTTTTTTTGCTTCGTTTTTTTGTATCAAGACAAAAAAATGAAGTGGGATTTGTGCCAACGCCCCAAGTTCGGTAAAGTTGCATAGTGATTTTTTAATTTTTGACATGTGATAGATACATTTTTATTAAAAAACATATATGACACATATAAAAAGATTACTGTTTTTGCCTCTTTTTCTTATAATAGTTTCACCCATTAAAGGTGATGAAGGCATGTGGATGCTTCCATTAATTGAGCAACTCAATATTCAGAAAATGCACAATATGGGATGCAGCCTAACGGCTGAAGACATATACAGCGACACCAACATCAGCATGAAAGATGCAGTGGTAGTTTTTGGCGGAGGTTGCACAGGGGTGGTGGTATCCGACCGGGGATTGGTTCTTACAAACCACCATTGCGGATATGGCGACATTCAAAAGTTGAGCACAGTTGAACATAACTATCTTAAAAATGGCTTCACTGCCCAAACATTAGCGGATGAGCTTCCGGTACCCGGACTTACCGTTAAGTTTTTGGTCAGCATTACGGATGTCACCGAACGTGTATCAGAGGCTCTTCCCGATAGCCTGGACTTCAATATCAGAGCGGCAAAACAAGATTCGGTGATCCAAGTTATCAGGAATGAATACAATAAAGACAACGACTATATTGTGCAAGTTAATTCTTTTTACAGCGACAATGAGTTTTATGTATTTGTCCTGGATGAATTCAAAGATATTCGTTTAGCCTATACGCCACCCTCCTCCATCGGAAAATATGGGGGAGACACCGACAACTGGATGTGGCCCCGACATACGGGCGATTTTGCTGTATTTCGTATTTATGCCGATTCTTTGGGTAGACCTGCTACGTATCACACAGACAATATTCCCTACACGCCTAAAAAAGTAATTCCCATCGCCACTCAGGGTTATCAGGAAAATGACTTCGTTATGATATTGGGAAATCCGGGCAGCACTTCACGTTACCTGACCTCGTACGGCATTAACAACCGCATTCATGCTACAAATCAATCCCGCATTGATGTACGTGGAGCAAAACAAGCTGTGTGGGAATCATTCATGCAAGCTGATGAAGCCGTCCATATAGCTTATGCAGGGAAATATGCCGGCAGTTCCAATTACTGGAAAAACAGCATAGGCATGAATCAATCCGTTGAAAAACTAAAGATCTTAGATAGAAAAAGGATGGTGGAGAGAGCTTTTGAAAAACAAATCAAAACCATGCCTCTTTACGCTGAAAAATACGGAAACGTGCTTCCTGCGTTGAAGCGAAATTATGAGCAGATTTTCCCTTTGCTGCACGCTTCTTCTTATCTGAGAGAAGCCCTGGTGTTTGGGGTTGAAATGCCGCATATCGCTTCTAAACTTCGAAACCTGGTAAACAGCAATCTGCCTCTTGACTCCATCAGGAAGCAATCCAAGGAAGTCTATAAAAATTATGTTCCTGAAGTAGATGAAGCGACTTTTGCAGTCATGCTGAAAACTTACCGGCAATACGTCGATGAACGCTTTCTACCCTCTATATATCGTCAAATTGACAAAAAATTCAAAGGTGATTATAATCGGTATGCACGGCATGTGTACAGTCGCTCAAATTTTACAAATCATGGTAAATTTTGTAAAAGACTGAAAACCAAGAGAATTAACCTGAACAATGACCCTGCTTTACAGTTCTATACAGCGGTTGAAAATACCCTAAATGAGTTGAACAACCTTTCTTATTATGAAAGTTTAGATTCCATCCAACATTTGAATCGCATGTTTGAGGCAGGCTTGAAAGCAATGAATTTAACAGACCCACATAAGCGGTATCCCGACGCCAATTTTACCATGCGTATGACTTACGGAATTATCGGTGGTTATCAACCGGCAGACACAGTGACATACGACTATTTTACCACTGTCGAAGGAGTACTGGAAAAAGAGATCCCAAACGACAGGGAATTTCATGTTCCACAAGAGTTGAAAGCAGCTATTCAACAACAAAATTTTGGGCCTTATGCAGATAAAACATCCGGCAAACTTTTCGTGAATTTTCTGTGCAATACAGACATAACGGGCGGTAATTCCGGAAGTCCGGTTTTCAATGCCCGTGGAGAATTGTTAGGCTTGGCATTCGATGGCAATTGGGAAGCTATGAGTGGCGATATCATCTTCGAGCCGGAACTGCAACGCACCATCTCCGTTGATGTACGCTACATGCTTTTTATCATGGAGAAAATTGGCGGGGCGGAAAGGCTGGTAAAAGAACTAATAACGAAGCGTTGAAGTTAAGTGGATAGTAGTTAGTAGTTGGTAGTTAAGAAGTTAGGAAGTTGGTTGGTCGTGTGTCTTTGTTCTTAGTTAATTTGTCTTTGCTCTTTGTTCTCAGTCAAACAATTAAACAGTTCAACACACTACACATTAAACATTAAACATCAAAACGACACCGCCCCTCCCAGCATAAAATTAATTCCCTGCATTTCATAACCATAGAATTCCTGGTATTTACTGTTCAGCAGGTTGTTTAATTGTGCAAAAGCTGAAAAGGTTTTGTTGAACGTATAAGTTGATCCTAGGTTGATGTCAATTTTCGGGTTCATTTTAAAGGGGTTGTCACCTAACTTGGCGTAGCGCTCTCCTACATAAAATGCCATAGCCATAACCTTCAGATTTTTATTGATCCTGACATCCGTCGAAAAATCTACTTCGAGGGCAGGCTTCATCCAGGCATAAGCTTCCGTTTTTACATTCCAGGCATTATAAACACCCTTCAACTGCAAATTCACTATATCTTTGTGGTTATAATTGATGCGCATACCGGTTTTAAATAAAGATGCATTGCTGTAAAGCACGTCAAACCTGTTGATAAACAAATCGGTAAAATCACCCAAATCATCAGCCGAAGTAAATGCTTTATTTACATAAAAATACTGATCGACTATGTATCTGTAATCCACAAAAGCATCAATTAAAACAGGAGACAATGGCTTTAACTTAAATCCGAAATACGGATTCACGGGAGTATAAACATCCTTCACCCTCAGGTCATGATAAATATAGGGATTTTCAGCATAGATGGTATTTAAGTTCGATAGACTAAAATCACCAACGACGCCACCATACAGCGACAGCCATTTCGGGAACACGTTCCATTCGCCGCTAACATCAGGCATGGGATTAAAGACACGACCGTGCACAATGGAAAAAACAGTCTTTAAGCCGGCGCGCAGATACCAGTTATCTCCTTCCATCAGGTAATACGGATTGAAAGAAAGAACGGCATAATAATCCCAAAAGTTAATTTGAGCCAATTCTTTCGCTGCATAAAAAAGGTTTTTTAAATCAACATCCACTCCCAAACGATGAGCGCCCAAAGCCATGTCAAACCCATAATTCGCTTTCACCATGGTTTCTCTCAATCCACCATTGATATCCATGAACTCACAATTCAACTCACCCAAGTGCTTCGTCCCAACAGCATCCGGCAATGAACGAAAGCCTATTTGAGCATGATACCGCCACATCATCTTATTCAAGGGATTGTTTGCCAAATCATCCAAATTGACAGTCTGCGGCGTGCGGGTAATCTCAGTTAAATTTTGTTCCGTATAATCAGGCAAAGGTTGTGAAATTTTGCTGATATGATCATTTAAGTTGATCGTATCTCCCATTATTCCGTAGAAATTGTCACCATAATAGTTAAAGAACCTATGCGATACACCTGCATCCATATACAAATCGTAGTTTGTGAAATAATGGTTGTATGCCAAGTTTGCCCTGCTGAACGCGTGTTGCTTTTTTCCAAATGTTCCGAGGTGATTCAACCGCAGATCCAAACGATCTTTTTCTTTATTGATGATAGGCAAAGCCAGTTCACCCAGCGTATTCCAATAGTTACCGGCACCCAATCTGAGGAAAGCTTCTTTGGGAGATTCCACAACATCATGTTTGACCTGCTCGGCAGAAAGAGTGACGATCTGCCTTTCCAGAGACAAAGGTTGATAAATTTCCGAATAATCCACCCGTCCTTTTTTTGTATCTATCTGAAAAACTTCCGGAATACCGGTGATCTTACCTGCATCTTGAATAACAGGTTCGAAATCTCTTTCTACCGTTATATTCCTATCGATTTGTGCAACTCCTGTATGAATCGTTAAAAACGCCAATACAATGATCCAATATTTTTGATGAGTTATCATATGCTATATAAATTTTATGAGACCATAACAATCGATTAATTAATAACCTTCGACTTTTCTCTTCTGGAAATAGCATCCAACCGGGTTGTTATCATCTCCTGAATGTCATCGTCCACCTTGTAATTACGCTGCAAACTTAATAAGTACTGCTTGGCCTGGAAATCTTGTTGTTTTGACTGATATATATCTGAAAGTAAGACAAAACTTCGGGCTAACCAATACTGAAAAGGTGTGTTCTTCTTGGCAAAGTCTAAAATTTCCTTTTCAGATTCATCCAGTTTCCACTCCATGAAATAAACCTGAGCCGTCAAATATTTTGACTCAGCACCTATGGCAGTCCGGGTGTCCGTGGCAAGCCACTTCAAATCCTCCAGCGCAAGATCCAATTCTTTGGTGGCAATATAAGCTTTCGCCCTGTAGTATCTTGCCTCATTCAACACCTCGGGTCCCGATTTGGAATCAGACACTATATCGGACACAACACTGATTATTTTCTGATAATCCTTCAGTTGATAGCTACTGCGCAACACACCTAAACGGGCAGTGTTTTTCCTCTCACTTGATTGGGCAGCTTGAATCAGTTCCTCAAAATATTCCAAAGCTGCACCATACCTTTTCTGATCATAGGTAATTTCAGCTGAGCGGGTCAGAGCTTCTTCCATATACTGATTCCCTTGTATCATTGTCAATTGTTGATATTCTGAAAGGGCATGTTCATAATCTTCTAATCTGTAGTAACTGTCAGCAATGTAAAACTGTGCCGCCGTACAATATTTGCCTCCCGGACAATAATTATTCAAATAGGTACGAAAACCCGTAATGGCTTGTCTATAAGAAGAGTTCATGTATTGTTTTTCAGCAGCGATGTAACTAATTGAATCTTCATGGCTTACACTGATGCGAGAAGACTTCATGTCCAGGGAATTAACATAGGCCAAATAAGCCGGAACATCATTCATTTCAATGTAAATACCCTCCAAGCTTTGTAAGGCCGTGAAAGCTTCCACTGATCCGGGATAATCAGCTATAACCGCTTTGTAAGCTTTAATTGCCTCCGGATATTTCTCCTGATTCTGATAGATCATGCCGATTTCATAAGCTGCACTGCGTGCCATATTGCTATTGGGTAATAAACTCAATAAGCGGCGGTAGGCATTCAAAGCCTCTGCATCATTTCCCAGCATGATATAAGCCCTTCCTATTTCATACAAGGCATCATCTGCAAACTCAGACTTCGGATAATTTTTCACCAAATCATTCAGGCGAGAAATTTTCGTGCTGTATTTTTTCTGTAAACCGGCGACATATCCACTTTGGAACAGGGCATAATCACCGGTATTGGGACTTAAATTTGCAGATCGGGTGTAAATTAACTCCGCATTACGGAAGTCTCTGTCATAAAAATAGCAATCCCCAATGCGATTTAATGCATCAGCAAAAATATCTGATTTTTTGTTGCGTTCAAGTGTGGTATAACGTTCGAAATACTCTTTTGCCAACCTGAAGTTCTTTCGGGAAAAATATGCGTAACCCATACCATAATGTGCAGGCACATAATTATTACTTCTTTTAGCGTCGGGTAATCTGAAAAAAGCATTTAAATCATCAATGCTGTTTTCATGCATTCCCAATCTGTAAAAACTTTCAGAGCGCCAGTAATAACTTTCGGGTGCATAAATTCCGACAGGAAGATTTTGGATAGACAAGGTGAAATAATCCACTGCCTTATTAAAATCCTGACGAGCAAAAGCTTCTGTTCCAAGCTGATAAAGAATATACTGCTTGGCCTCTAAAATTTTCTCGTTGGGACGGGCAACTTTTTGGATAGATTGGTAAGCCACTTCGTAATTTTTAGTAGCCATATATTCCATGGCCAGATAATTCTTGACTTTATCAGCATCCTTTGAGTTTGGGAATTCTTCCAGGAATTGCTCCAGGGCGCTAATAGATTCACCGAATGCTGATGTGGTTTCATAAGTTGTCAGCGCATAATTCAACAAGGCTTCTTCACGCACCTGTTTGTCAAAATTTGTCCGCAAAGCTGCTTCAAAAGCCAAACGGGCATTCTCTTTATCATTGGCTCTGATGTATGCATTTCCAAGATGCAAATAAGCATTTTCCGTCATGGCATCAGGCTCCGTGGTTACCCGTTGAAAATACGGGATGGATGAATAATGCCTGTTCAGGCGAATATGCGCTATCCCCAACATATACAAATCATTACGTAACATTTGTGGCGAAAGGCTCTCGTATCTTTTCAAATAATTGATGGCATCCTCATACTGACCTTCTGCATAAGCAACTTCTCCTTTAATACGGTAGATTTCAGCATTGTCAGGGTGATTGGGATAATGCGTTGTAATGAATTCATATCTTTCGTTCATCTCATTCCTGATCCCCAGGAAATAATAAATCTGAAACAGATAAAAAGCAACTTTTTCCTTGTAAACCTCACTATCTTCCAGACCCAAAAACTCAGGTAAAGCAGCCGAATAATTCTGCAAGGCATACTCCGTATAAGCATAATAATACCTGGCATCTTCCTGACGCTGAAATTTCTCGCCTTTTAAGTCTTTGAAAAGTACTAATGCTTCATGGTAAGACCCGGTTTTAAGCAATGTATAAGCTTTGCAAAACTGAAAATTCAGTTTCTCCCCGCGATTGAGACGTTTCTCATTGACTTTATTGAAATAACTTAAAGCATTCTCAAACTGATCCTCTTCATACAAAAGAATACCAAGCATGGCATATAGCTTATCAATAAAGGGGGTATAAGGATTTGATGTCAAAAAATGTTGGATCAAAGAAAATGTATGCTGTTGTCTCAATTCAAAAGCATTGGCAACCAGATAATATTCTGCTTCATGCCTCTGACCTGCCCGGATCTTATCCGTTGAGTTTAAAAACTCTTCAAAACTGCGATAGGAAGCTGTGTATTTCTGCTGGTCAAACAGCTCTTTGCCTTGTTCAAACAAACGGTCCGAATGTGTATAAATCAATGTTTGCTGGGCGTAACTGCCTGTAAATGCTACAAACAGCAACAATATCAATAGAAATTTTTTCATGCGGTTCATAATCTATTTTTATTTGTCATATGGAACTCTCAATGAATCAGCGTTATTATTCACCAAAGCGAAACAATTGATCCAATTCATTCATATTCCTTCCATAGGGTTGGAAACTGCAAATTTACAGAATTTTTTATTCTATTGTGCAAATATATAGAAGCCTTTTGAATCGTCAGACTTATTTCTTCCCTTTCCCAATACGCTTTATCTCTTTATCAAAATCGGATTCAAACAAGCGGTCTTGCACAATTCGGTATTTTTCAAACTCACTTTCAGCAAAATCTTTCGCCATCAGTACGGTTACTTTTCCACTATTCTGTAGCACATTACGGTCGTCGGCTTCCAAGAATTTATCAAGGCGTTTCGCCCAATCTTCCATGGTCATGGGAATATGCTTTTTAGCGCGGTCTTCCGCCAAATCCAAATAGGCATTGACGATGCGTCCCAACGATTCCAGTTCCGTTTCGGTCAGGTAGTTTTTGGCTATAAAAACATCCGTTTTAACGATTTTCCCGTCGGGACTTTTTTCCCACGATGTCAGCCCCATGTGCTCTTTTTCGGCATTCGCCCTTTTCATAATGAGTTCGGCAGCAGTATGACCGTGAACAGCATAATGCAGTTTGTTTTGGACTTTGGCAAAGAATTCTTTCGTGGTTATCGCATCCTTGTTATAATCCATTGCGGTGGCGTAAATATCCGTTATCTTTTGGTAAAAGCGGCGTTCGCTCAAACGAATTTCGCGGATCTCGGCAAGCAAGTGTTCAAAATAATCTTCTCCGAGAAACGTACCGTTTTCCATGCGTTTTTTGTCGATAACATAGCCCCGAATGGCATAATCCCGTAAAACGGATGTCGCCCATTGACGGAAGGTGGTTGCCCGTTTGGAATTTACGCGATAACCTACGGCAATAATAGCATCCAGATTGTAATGCTTAGTATTATAGTTTTTACCGTCCGATGCAGTTACCGAGAATTCCTCGGTAACTGAATCTTCGTCCAGTTCGTTTTCTTTGAATATGTTTTTGAGATGCAGCGATATATTATCGGTCGAACAATCAAACAAAGCCGCCATCAGTTTTTGACTAAGCCAAATTGTCTCGTCCTGTACACGCACTTCGATGCCGTCTTCCTTTGTTTGATTAGTGAAAATAAGGAATTCAGCGGTACTGTTGCGGATTTGTAGTTTCTTTTTTTTGCTCATATAAATAGTGATTTTGAAGACAAATTAAACATTTTTTCCTTTTCCCGTTTAGCTGCATTATAAGGTTCTCCAAATCTTCTTCTGTTCCTTTAACGAATTGGCTACAAGACACTCCATTTACTGATTTTCGAGCTTTCGCGCAAACTTGATAGAAGTTGTCAATATCGTTGCCGATTGCTCCCCTTATAGTTTCTTTCGCCAGATTCTTTGAGTACGGAATCATCGTAAATTATAAGTTTTTCAGTCTCAAAATATCCATTTAATTCAGTGTCATCATCCAATGTGAAATCAAACTCAAAACGGATGGTTTCATGATCGGTATAGCTCACTGTCATGCTGCCTTCTACTATGAATTTTCGGGTTGTCAGTTGCTCAGCTTTTTCGAAGAAGTGGATGCACGCACCCCTATCCATCTCGAGCCTGTCTTCTTTAAACAGGCTGCCGGGTTCTATGGTCATGGCTTCCCGGGAAGCAGAAACCGTATATGTTCCTTCAGGGAATATGGTGTCGGCAGGTGAGACGAAAATATCATCCAAATACAGATATTGACCAAAACCAATCAATTGACCTTTGTCGTTTAGTTGCAGGGAATCAGTAAAAGCTTGCAGACTAAGCACGTGATTTTCAATATTATAGTTGGCATAACAATCACCCCAAAAGTATGCTCGACCCCATGTAAACACAGGATTGGTCTCATATACATATTCAGTTCTGATTTTTCTTTCGCAAGACTGTAAAATCAGCAATGACATCAAGCAACAAAGTGGAACCAAACGTTTCATTTACATTGTTTTATTTATAATCAGACCGGATGTATCTAACAGGATACCACGCCGCAAAAAACCCCATGACAAGCACAGTAAAGAAAACTAATAATATATCCGAAAATTGTATGACAACCGGGTAATTCTCGACAATAAATCCCGGTCCGAGTTTGATAAATCCAATTTTTTCCTGCAGGAATGAAAGTATGGTACCTATGATGATTCCGACAACGGCTCCCACGGCTGATATCATCCATCCTTCCAGCAAGAATATTTGTCTGATGAGCTTTTGGTCAGCCCCCAGGTTTCTTAGGGTTATTATATCTTCTTTCTTATCGATGATCAACATGGATAAAGAGCCGATGATATTGAAACTGGCAATCAGTAATATAAAGCTAAGGATTAGATAAGTGATCCATTTTTCTACCTGCATGATCTTAAAGTAAGCTTCTTGCTGTTCATATCTGTCTTTGACAGAAAATTCATCTCCTAAAAGCTTTTGCAGGTCATTTTTTACCTTTTGCGTGTCTGCAAAAGGTAAAAGTCTTAGTTCTACGGCACTCACCTCATTGGCCTGATACTCGAATAATGCCTGTGCCAAATCCAAAGACACCAACACATACTGGTTGTCATATTCATTTTGTTGCACGGAAAAAATACCGGAGATAAAAGTACCGGATTGATTGAAGCTTTGGTCGGGACGCAGCAAGTTAATTTTAGAAGTTCGTTTGGGAGCATAAATGTACAGCGGGTCGATGGCATAAGCACTCAAACCTAAAGTTGCAGCAATACCGGCTCCCACTACAGAGCGCTCGAAAGCCCCGTCATAAAGCATAAATTCCCCGTCAAACATGATGCTGTCGATGCGTGTCATTTGTTTAAAATCATCCGATACACCCTTTACCAACACCGGCATTTGTTTTTCCTTGTAGCGTAACAAAGCATTTTCTTCGACAACTTCTGTGAAGACGGCAATGCCTTCCGACTTTTTCACCGCTTCAAATTCAGGTGTATCTATGCTGAATTGCTTGCCCTGTTTCAGCGAAATCTGTAAATCCGGATCAAAAGCAGAAAATAAATCGGAAAATAACAATTCAAAACCATTAAAGATTGATAATACAACCACCAAAGCAATGGTTCCAACAGCTACCCCTGCGGAAGATATTCCCGAAATCACGTTGATGGCATTGTGCGACTTCTTCGAAAAGAGGTATCTGCCCGCTATTCTCAAACTGAATTTCAGTCTGCTCAAGCTGTTTCTTATGTTTCCATGTTTACTCAAGTTCTTCCTCAGTAAGCGGGGACGGCGGGTCGCTTTTCAGCAACCTGTCAATGTTTTCTAAATAATCAAGACTATCGTCCAGATGAAAAATCAACTCGGGAACAATTCGCATATCCTTTACCCGTCTGCCTAGATCATAACGAATTGTTTTGGCATCAATGGCAATCTTTTCCATTACTTCAGCTGTTTTTTCACCAGGGAAAATACTCAGGCTAATGTGTGCAATACTTAAATCCGGAGTAACATTTACCCGGGTTACGCTGATGAGAATGCCTTTCATTTTTCGGGCATAAAGCATAAATATCTCGCCCAACTCCTTTTGAAGCATGCGTGCTATTTTTTCTTGTCTTTTTGATTTCATGATTGATTGTTTTAACTCCTTTATAAACTCCACTCAAATCCATCTTTAGTGTCTTTTATTTCAAATCCGTAGGAAGTTAGTTCGTCGCGGATTTTATCGGAAGTTGTCCAGTCTTTGTTCTTCTTCGCTTCAAGACGGATGTTCAGCAGCAAATCAACGGCTTTGCGATAAGCTTCTATACCTTCGGAAGCGGTTCCGGCAGGTTGTAATCCCAGAATATCTTCTATAAAAAGTTTAAATACCGACTGCAACTCATCCAAATCTTCTTGTGAGATGGTCTCTTTTCCATCGTGAACAAGATTGATAATACGCAGACTTTCAAATAGATATGAAATAACGATCGGCGTATTTAAGTCATCGTTCATCGCCTCTTTACATTTTTCCCGCAAGTTACCGATTTCGATACTTGATTTTTCGCTTGCTTTCAAGTTTTGTAATCGTGCATAGCCTTCCATAAGCCTTTCCAAGCCTTTTTCAGAAGCCTCTAAAGCTTCACTGCTAAAGTCAACCGTACTGCGATAATGTGCCTGCAGAATAAAAAAGCGGATGGTCATCGGACTGAAAGCCTTAGTTAACAGAGCGTGCCCGCCTGTAAAAAACTCACCTAAAGTGATGAAATTACCGAGCGACTTGCCCATTTTCTGTCCATTGATGGTGATCATATTGTTGTGCATCCAATACTTTACCGATTCCTTTCCAAGAGCAGCCTTCGATTGTGCAATTTCACATTCGTGATGCGGAAATATTAAATCCATTCCGCCCCCGTGTATATCAAACTCTTCCCCTAAATACTTGGTGCCCATAGCAGAACACTCTATATGCCAGCCCGGAAAACCTTCACTCCACGGACTTTTCCAGCGCATGATATGTTCCGGAGCTGCTTTCTTCCACAAAGCAAAATCGGCACTTCGGCGCTTTTCGCTTTGTCCATCCAAAGCACGTGTGGTTTCCATCATCTCATCTATATCTCTTCCTGAAAGCTTACCGTAATGATGGTCGCTGTTGTATTTTTCCACATCAAAATATACGGAACCATTGCTTTCATAGGCATAACCGGCATCCAAAATCTTCTGTGTAAACTCAATCTGCTCCATGATATGCCCGGATGCATGCGGCTCTATGCTAGGCGGCAACACATTAAGCAACTCCATGGCTTTGCGGTAACTATTGTAGTAATATTGCGCCACCTCCATGGGTTCCAATTGATCCAGGCGTGCTTTCTTCGCAATTTTATCTTCGCCCTCATCTTCGTCATTTTCGAGATGTCCGACATCGGTTACATTTCTCACATACCTCACTTTATATCCCAAGTACTTCAGATACCTGAAAAGAATATCGAAGGTGATGGCAGGACGCGCATGTCCCAGATGGGGGTCACCGTACACGGTCGGACCGCAAACGTACATCCCCACATTCGGTTCGTGAATAGGGATAAACCGCTCTTTCTTACGCGTCAAAGTATTATAAATATATAATTGATGTTCCATATGATTTAAAATAATGTGCCTGTATCGCTTGATCTTATTTTCCCTAAATGTTTGTATGCCAAATCGGTTACCTCTCTGCCCCTGGGCGTCCTTTTCATGAATCCCTCTTTGATTAAAAATGGTTCATACACCTCCTCTATGGTACCCGGATCTTCACTCAAAGCCGTTGCAATGGTATTCAAACCCACCGGTCCGCCATTGAATTTCTCAATGATGGTTGTCAGGATTTTATTATCAATCTCATCCAAACCAAACTTATCTATATTCAGTGCTTCAAGGGCATATTGTGAGATTTTTAAGTCTATATGTCCATCGCCCTTTACCTGTGCAAAATCGCGCACACGCCGGAGCAGAGCATTGGCAATACGCGGAGTGCCACGACTTCTGCTTGCAATTTCTTTAGCCGCATCCTCGGCAATAGGAATATCCAATAAACCTGCAGAACGCTTGATGATACCGGTGATCACCTTTGCATCATAATACTCAAAATGGCAGTTGATGCCGAATCGGGCGCGTAATGGAGCAGTTAGCAAACCGCTGCGGGTAGTCGCGCCAATCAAGGTAAACGGGTTCAACTCCAACTGAATAGAACGCGCTGAAGGACCTTTGTCAATCATAATATCGATGCGGTAATCCTCCATGGCGGAATAGAGGTACTCTTCCACAATCGGACTGAGGCGGTGGATCTCATCAATAAACAAGACATCATTGGTTTCCAAACTGGTTAACAAACCTGCCAAATCACCGGGCTTATCCAGCACGGGACCAGACGTAATTTTAAGCCCTACGTTCAACTCATTGGCGATGATGTGCGAAAGGGTCGTTTTACCCAAACCCGGAGGTCCGTGCAACAACACATGGTCCAACGATTCCCCACGCATGCGGGCAGCCTGCACAAAAACCTTCAGGTTATCTACAATCTTGTTTTGCCCCCTGAAATCAACAAAAGCCTCAGGTCTCAAGGTAGATTCAAATTCCCTTTCTATGTTGTTGTTGCGTATGTCGAAATTGTCCTTCATATCTTTAATGAAACGGTACATAAACCATCTTTATAGAAATTAACGCCCTGAAAATCGTTCTTATTAATTCGTTATCGTTTTAAACATTTCTTCTAAAGCCATATCCTCCGATTCCCCCATCACCAATTTGGTGTCCGCTGCAATTTCTCCTTTGTTGATGATGATGACCCTGTTACATAAAGCTTTGACTTCCTGCAAGATGTGCGTACTCAGCATAACGGTTTTGTCTTGCCCGGCCCCCTTGATCAGCGTTCTGATCTCTTCCAATTGATTGGGGTCTAAACCCGTAGTCGGTTCATCCAATATCAGCACTTTCGGATCGGGTAATAATGCCTGAGCCAATCCGACACGTTGCTTATAACCCTTCGATAACTGTTTGATTTTCTTATGCACCTCCGGTGAAAGCCCTACCCGCTCAATCATTTCTTCAATCAAAGCTTTCCTCTCCGATTTAATGCCATATATCCCCGCTATAAAATCAAGATATTCCCGCACATACATCTCGGGATAAAGCGGATTATTCTCAGGCAAATAACCTATCAAAGCATTGGTTTGCGTGCGATTTTCTTTTACTTCCAATCCACAAATGCGTACCGAGCCTATCTCATAGGCTAAACTACCGGTCAGAATGCGCATGGTGGTTGTTTTACCGGCACCGTTCGGACCCAAAAAGCCAACAATCTCTCCTGCGCCTATGTCGAAACTGATGTTGTTCAGCACAAGCTGTTTCCCTATTTTTTTACTCAAACCGGCAATCTGAATGGACATAAGGAGGATTGAATGATGGTTGAAACCTGCAAAAATACGAAATCGCAGGCTAAATTAAAAATCTCTGAATCAGCACACCAAACCATCTAATAAAGCAATGTAAATATCTATAGCGTCTTCTAATTCTTTCAGATATATATATTCATTGGCTGTATGCGAACGGGCAGAATCACCGGGACCGATTTTCACGCTGGGAAATGGCATCACAGATTGATCCGAAAGCGTAGGAGAACCGAAAAGTCTACGCTTCAAAGAAACAGCTCTTTCTACAAAAGGATGGTCCAAAGGTGTAGCTGATGAACCCAAATGCGTCGAACGGGGTGAAATCGTACATTTTACGTTTTGCACTACGGTCTCTAAAATTTCCTCGTTGGAATACTTCTCGTTAGAACGAATATCAACGACGAAATTGCAGCGATCGGGCACAACATTGTGTTGCGTACCGGCATCGATTTGTGTCACTGTCATTTTTACGGGACCAAGAAATTCCGATTGTTCAGGAAACTCAAAATCCTTAAACCAGGCAATATCTTCCATGGCTTTATAAATCGCATTTTCTCCCTCATTACGGGCAGCATGACCTGCTTTACCATAACTTACACAATCCAGCACCATCAACCCTTTTTCTGCCACCGCGGCATGCATGCCGGTAGGCTCACCTACGACAGCAAAATCTATTCGGGGTAGCTCTTCCAACAAACTTTTCATGCCTTTTTCACCGGAAATTTCTTCTTCTGCCACAGCTGCATATATCAAATTGTAGGACTGTTTCTTTTTAGTTAAATAGAAAAAAACCTGCAATAAAGTTACTACAGAAGCACCGGCATCATTACTACCCAAACCGAACAACCTGCCATTATCCACCACCGGCAAATGGGGGTTATAGGACCAGCCTGCCACCGGCTTTACCGTATCTATATGCGAACAAAGCATGACGGTCGGCAACTCCGGATTGAAGTCCGGACTCATCAGCCAGATATTATTGTCCTTGCGATGCGGTGTATAACCCTGCAATTCAACATAACGCTCCAACATATCTGCTACCCTTTTTTCTTCCTTGCTGAATGAAGGAATATTGATCATATTCTTCAGTAAGATGCTCGCTTCTTGCTTGTATTCTTCGTACATTTCGTTCTTTATTTAATAAATTTCTGCTTTTTCATCCAAACCTGCAATCTTTCAGGCCATTTGTCTGTTTCAGGATTAGTTGGTCGCATGCCGAAACCATGACCACCCTTGGGAAAGGAATACAATTCAACCGGTATTTTTTTAGATTTTAATGCTTCTACGAACATCAGGCTATTCTGAATAGGAACAACTTTATCATCTTCGGCATGAAATAAAAATGCGGGCGGAGTCTTGATACTCACCTGTAATTCACAAGAATACAGATTTACTAAATCCTCTTCAGGATTTTGACCCAACAGATTTTGACGAGAACCTCCGTGCGTCAATCCTTCTTGCATGGTAATAACCGGATATCCTAAAATGGCAAAATCCGGACGGTTATTTTCAGCCTTTAAATGCGTAGCTGCCGTTGCTGCCAAATGTCCTCCGGCAGAAAATCCCATGATGCCTATTTTCTTTTTGTTGATGCCCCATGATTTAGCTTGTTTATGGATGATTTCCAAAGCTGTTTTCGCATCTTTCAACGGTATGTCATGGTGACCGTTAGGCATGCGGTAATATAAGACAAAAGCATTGACTCCTAGCGCATTAAACCACTTGGCTATTTCTTCTCCTTCTTTTACAAAAGCAACGCCGCTGTACCCACCTCCCGGACAAATCAACACGGCTGTCCCGTTATTTAATGCTTCAGGAGCAAAATAACCATACATGCGGGCTTCGGAAATTTTAGTTAAAAATTCAGGATCTCGTAAAGTCTCATCTTCAGCAATTTCATTAGATTCCGGAGCACCATTTGGGTAAAGTATTATTTTTTCCTGAGCAATACCCATTTGTAATCCTAAAATGAGTAATCCCGCAATTAACAATTTCTTTTTCATACGGTTAAATTATATTTTCAGTTGTCGTATGGAACTCTCGATGAACTAATTTAATCATCCACTTGGGTGGAATAATTGATTAAATTAGTTCATGTTCGTTTCATACGGTTAAATTTTATTTTTCAGTCGTCATATCATAACAATAGTTCCACTTTCTTTGTCAATTAAATCGGCACGTGTTATCATTACTTGCTTCACACCGGCTTTCAACGCATCAAAAGCATTCTCTAATTTGGGTATCATCCCTCCCTGAATGATGCCTGACTGCACATATTCCTCAAAGAGAGCCGGCGTTAAAGTCGCAATCACACTGTTTTCATCTTTTTCATCTTTCAACACACCTTTTTTCTCGAAGCAATACATCAATTTAACATCAAAGTATTGCGACAGAGCCCTGGCTGCTTCTCCGGCAATGGTATCAGCATTGGTATTCAGCATATTACCAGCTTTATCATGGGTTAAAGGAGCCAATACAGGCACGACATTTTTCCTTATCAAATCAGCTAAAATATGTGCATCCACTTCCTTGACATCACCCACATAGCCATAATCCACTTCCTTTACCGGCCGTTTTTCCGAACGCATGTAGTTCAAATCGGCACCGGTCAGACCCAAAGCATTGACGCCCAAAGCCTGTAAACCCGCCACAATCTGCTTGTTTACCAGGCCACCATACACCATGGTCACCACCTGCAACATGGCGGCATCGGTAATGCGCCGTCCGTCCACCATTTTACTTTCAATGCCTAAGCGGGAAGCGATGGCTGTAGCAGAACGACCGCCACCATGAACCAATACTTTATGTCCCCTGATATGAGTAAAATCCTGAAGCAATTGTTGCAAAGAATCCGCTTCTTCCACAATTTTACCGCCTACCTTGACAATGGTCAGTGTTTCCATCTTAAAACTGAATTAAGGTGTGAATGTCTGCTAAATTTTCCATATCAACCAACTTTTGCCGGCCATTCAAAAACTCTAACTCAAGCATAAAGCCTGCATATATCTTCTTAGGGTTGAATCTGTTAATCAGGTTCAAAGCCGCATGGGCACTACCACCCGTTGCCAGCAAATCATCGTGCAATAATACGATCTCTCCTTCATCAATGGCATCCTTATGTATCTCTAAGGAGTCGTGACCGTATTCTAATTCATAAGAATAGCTGTAAGTCTCTGCGGGTAATTTACCCGGTTTGCGCAACAACACAAAACCGGCATTGAGCTTATATGCTAAAATACTTCCCAACACAAAACCGCGGCTTTCAACGCCCACCACCTTGGTGATACCTTTGTCTTTGTAATATTCATATAAAGTGTCTGCCAAAAAACGAAGCACCTCAGGCTTTTTTATGGCGGTGGTGATGTCTTTGAACATCACACCGGGCTTTGGAAAATCCGGTACGTTGCGGATGGATGCGATAACTGTTTCTATATTCATTTTATTGTTCTATTATTTTTTTGATAACCCATTGTGCAGAAATTTCTCGATTAGCCGCTTCGGGGATGACGATGGATTGCAGACTTTCAATTACATCATCCGTAACGATCATATTGCGGCGTACGGGCAGACAATGCATAAAATAAGCATTGTTGGTAACTGCCATCTGGCGCGCGCTGACTGTCCAGCTTCGGTCTGTACTTAAAATCTTTCCATAATTCGGATCACTATAGGCAGCCCAGTTTTTGGCATAGATAAAATCTGCATTTTCAAAGGCTTTCATCTGATCATATTCAATCCGGGCACCGCGCACAAATTTGTCTGCCAGCTCGTATCCTTTGGGATGGGTGATGACAAAATCCACCTCCGCTTCATTCATAAAATCGGCGAAAGAATTGGGAACAGCCTGTGGCAAAGCACGCGGGTGAGGCGCCCATGTCAGTACCACCTTGGGGCGTTTCGTCTTTTTATATTCCTCTATGGTGATCAAATCGGCAAAAGCCTGCAAAGGATGTCCGGTTGCCGCTTCCATGCTGAAAACCGGTTTGCCGGAATGTTCGATAAACTGATTGATGATGGTTTCATTGTAATCATAAGCTTTGTCCTCAAACTGAGCAAAAGCCCTCACGCCAATCACATCACAATAACAACCCATCACCGGAATGGCTTCCAGGATATGCTCCGGTTTATCGCCGTCCATGATAACGCCTCTCTCTGTCTCCAACTTCCAGGCCCCCTGGTTGATATCCAATACAATGGTATTCATCCCCAGGTTCATCCCCGCCTTTTGGGTGCTCAGGCGTGTTCTCAAACTGGAATTGAAAAACACCATCAAGAGCGTTTTATTCTCGCCCAAATGTTTGTAAGCAAATCTGTTTTTCTTAATTTCTAATGCCTCCTTCACCGCCTGCTGCAAGTTTCCGAGGTCTTTAACATTGGTAAAATGTTTCATCTTCACTAAATTTCAAATTCTATAATGTTAATTTGCCAAAAGCAATTATTGTTTAATTCCCTTTTGTATCACCATCCACCAACCACTATTCACTATCCACCATTCACCATTCACCATTCACCATCCACTCACTTCGGCTGCATCACCACCAATGGCACCAACATCTCCTCCAGAGAAATACCGCCATGCTGAAATGTATTCCTGTAATAGCCTACATAATAGTTGTAATTATTGGGATATGCGAAAAAATCTTCATTCCCGGCAAATATATAAGTTGTACTCACATTAGGAGATGGCAAACCTACCTCTTGGGGATCAGTTATCTCAAACACCTCCTTCTGATTATAACTCAAATTCTTACCTAATTTATAACGCAAATTTACATTGGTATTCCTGTCACCTATCACCTTGATGGGATTTTTCACCTGAATGGTACCATGGTCAGTGGTCAGGATAACCTTGTATCCTCTTTTGGCAATAGCTTTCAACAGCTCCAAAGTTCCCGAATGCCTGAACCATGAAAGGGTAAGCGAGCGATATGCATTTTCATCATTGGCTAATTCGCGCATCATTTTGGAATCTGTACGGGAATGCGAAAGCATGTCGATAAAATTCAACACGCAGACGTTCAAATCATTGCCGTCAAGTTGAGGCAATCTCTCTATCATCCTTTCACAATAAGACGACTCGTTGATTTTATTATAAGAGAAACTGTAGTTTTTCCTAAACCGCTGAAACTGAGTTTCAATTAAATCTTTCTCATTCAAATTTTTACCCTCTTCCTCTTCCTCATCTACCCATAAATCCGGAAACATCTGCTGAATTTGCAGAGGCATCAATCCGGAAAAGATGGCATTGCGGGCATATTGCGTTGCTGTGGGCAAAATACTCGAATACATGCTTTCCTCAGAAAAGACATAAAATTCGTTCAACATTTCACTGATGATTTTCCATTGGTCGTATCTGAAATTGTCAATCAATACAAAAAAGACCTTTTCACCGGCATCCAACAATGGAAAAACCTTGGTCTTGAATATATCCGGACTCAACAAGGGTCTGTGTTCAGGATATTTAAACCAATCTATATAGTGCCTTTTGATAAATTTATTGAAAGTGCTGTTGGCTTCCGTCTTTTGCATCTTCAGCATTTCATCCATGCCGCTGTCCGTCTCTGAAAGCTCTAATTCCCAATACACCAACTTCTTATAAACCTCTACCCAATCTTCGTATAATAGAGAGTCATTGATCTGCATGCCAATTCGTCCAAACTCAGAACGATAGGATGAAGCGGTGTGCTCCGTCTGAATTTCTTTTCTATGGATGTTCTTTTTCAAGGTCATCAAAATCTGACTGGGGTTTACCGGCTTGGTCAGGTAATCGGCAATCTTACTTCCGATAGCCATATTCATGATGTTTTCCTCTTCACTTTTGGTTATCATTACCAAAGGTACATTCGGATGGATTTCCTTGATCAAAGGGATGGTCTCCAAACCACTCAAACCCGGCATATTTTCATCCAAAAAAATGATATCAAAACTTTCCTTTTTACACAGATCCACCGCGTCCTTCCCATTGGATGCCGTAACAACCTCATATCCTTTCTCTTCTAAAAAAAGCACATATACCTTCAGCAAATCTATCTCATCATCTGCCCATAAAATTCTGTCTTTTCTCATCTTATCTTGTGTTTTATCTTGTCTTGTATTTTAATCTTCTGTTTCCTCCTCTGGTTCGGATCCTATTTCAGCCTTGTATGTCAAATAATCCTCAATTGTGAGTCCTGACCTTGTCAATGCAAAATTATGCTCCGAAATCACCAAAGGAAAAACCTGCAATTGCTGCATCAATTTACCAATTTCTTCGTCTTCGGACACTGCCGACAAATACCAGGCTGCATCTTCATAATCATCAAACTCATATACCGACAAAGCATTTCTGGAATCATCGATTTTACTGATGTTCAACTCAAAATCTTCCAGCAGGAACCTGGAAAAGTTGAATATTGCCAGCTGAAACTGCAAATCGTACAATGCTTCTTCCGGTTGGGGTGAAATCAGTACGATACGGTGCAAGGCTTCCCTGTCGGGTTTGAATGACAAGCCAACATCCCCTTCTTCTGCTTCATCTATGCCCATTTCAACTTCACGACGCGCGAGGATGGAACCGTGCATTGTGCCATGCTGCGCTTCCCTCCCCTGCATCAGCAAAGCAATGATATCTTTGGAAATGCTGCTTACATCACTTTCGGGGTAAGCATCTATCAATTGATTTAAAGTCTCTTCAAAGATGTCCTGATCCTGTGTTTTCCCAATGCTGAGGGCTTTCAAAAAAAGAAACTTCGGCATCAGGGGACTCAAGGGATATTGTTGAGAAATCTCATCAACCATATGGAGAACTTCCGGGAACTCATTCCGGTTGAAAGCCTCGTAAACCATCCTGTACAGAGAATCCTGTTCTTCGAACATCCGCTGCTTGGTCTCTATGAAACCCGGCTGACTCAGCAACTCCGCGTATTGCACATCCGGATAATTTTCAATCAGTCTCATGCGATACTGTTCTGCTTCAGC
>JAAYQF010000113.1 GCA_012519425.1 Bacteroidales bacterium
AGGGATATTTGTACATCGCCACTCCTCCACTCTATCTTTGCAAAAAAGGCAAAATTGAGGAATATTGTTGGAATGACGCTCAACGTCAGGCTTTTGTGGACAAATACGGAGGCGGAAGTGAAGGTTCAGTTACCATCCAGCGTTACAAGGGTTTGGGGGAAATGAATGAAAACCGTTTGTGGGAAACTACCATGAATCCTGAAACCCGGACATTGCGCCAGGTAACCATAGAAAATGCAGCTACCGCCGATCACGTTTTCTCCATGTTAATGGGAGACGATGTAGCGCCACGCCGGCAATTCATCGAAGAGAATGCTACCTATGCGAAAATAGACGCTTAAGTTTAACGGAAAATCGCATTCATGATATGACCATCTGCCGTGATGTTTTCGGTAGTTTATCATTCTTAGTTCTGACAATATGAACCTATTCTGGAAAAGAAAATTAGGGTTATTAAGACCCACAGGACGGTACGAAAAGTTAGAAATTGACTTTTTAACTTCAAGTGAAAAACTGAAGACCTTGCAGTTTTCAGCGGCTCTTTCAGAATACAAAAAACTGCTGCTGCTTGACTCCAATCTTGTTTCAAAACAAGCAAGAAAGCAGCAGATGCGTCGGTTGGCGGAACTAAAAAAACATCCGGATGTGGCTTTTTACCTGAAGAACACTACGAGGAAAAACAAACCCAATCGTCCTGCTCATCTTACCTTTAGCGATGATTTTTATCGAAAAGAATCTGAAAAATCACCCTGGTATCCGGGATTTTATTTTAAGAATGAACAACTGGCCAGGCATTATTCTTTTTACAACGAAAAGCAGGCAAATAACGGAGGATTTAACACTACAGCAGGTAACAGCATCCTGCAAATCCAAACACGCAGGGAGGCAACCAAAGCTTTGGCCTGGCATCCTACCCAAGGTTTTTCAGAAAAACATTTTGCTTATACTTCTGATGTTATTCAATCTGCTCAATCCTTTAGTCAGGAACGTGGAATTTTCAAAGCCAAACTTCGCTGTTCGGGTAAAATTCATCATGCCTTTTGGTTGGCAAGCGAGAAGAAAGACCCGCATATCAATATATTTCATTTCGACGGGTCAGAGATTCGGATGGGATATGTCAACAATGGTGAGGGAGAGGAAATCAAAATCAAAGGAATTGATCCTTCACAGTACTATATTTACACCCTTGAGTGGACAGCCCATGAACTGAATTGGTACATCAACAATGTATTGGTTTTCAATGTAAGCAGAAATATTCCCGGCTTGCCTTTGTTCATGACTTTCAATTCATTTATTCCCGAAGATGAAGAGGGAGAAGAAGGTTTATTGGAAGTGGACTGGGTGAGGGTGTATCAATGGATGTAGGAACATATTCAATTTAGCATGATAGACATAGATTTTGTAATTACCTGGGTAGATATGGATGATCCTGCCTGGAAAGCTGAATTTGCCCGAAATTCAGGCAAAATTGACAATACTAAAAACGAAGTTTCAGAAGCCCGATTCAGGGACCAT
>JAAYQF010000114.1 GCA_012519425.1 Bacteroidales bacterium
CGTGAAGGCGAGGTTGTGGTAAACAACCTTACCGGAAGGGATGACCATATGCGTTATAATGCTATTCCGGGAGTGGTTTACACCAATCCTGAAGTGGCCGGTGTGGGTGAGACGGAAGAGAGTGCCAAAGCCAAGAACATAGCCTACAAAGTAGCTAAATTACCGATGGCATATTCCGGACGATTTGTGGCCGAGAACGAAGGCGGTAACGGTCTTTGCAAAGTACTTATCGGCGAAAAACATGGTGAAATCATAGGTGTACATATGCTTGGAAACCCAAGCAGCGAAATGATATACGGTGCTTGTATAGCCATTGAGCAGGAAATGACAATTGATGAAATGAAGGAGGTGGTTTTCCCGCATCCGACTGTAAGCGAGATTTTGAAGGAGGTTATTTTTGAGTTTTAACGAGGTTCGGGTTCCGGGTTCCGAGGTGCGTGGTGCGGGTTCCGAGGTACGAGGTAGGTTTGGGAATGATTGAGTAGCGCGAGGTCAAAATGTTGCAGAACGCAAACCGACCTTGCCTGGTGAGCCAAAAAATAAATGGCAGTAGGATAAAATTAGGAAAGTACGCCCCGCAGGGGCAGCATATATCAGCCCAACGGCAACGCCTTGGGTTACGTAAATGGAAAAGAAAATGCGCGCCCTGAAAGGGCAACATACAATAGAGGATTAATCTATGGAAATAATTATACTGCCCTTTCAGGGCGCCCGGTAGGTTGGATCGACATTAACCCAGAGCGTTGCTCTGGGCTGATGAATTTTGCCCTTTCAGGGCGCAGGCACAGTCTTAATTTTTTTTTGCTTCGTTTTTTTGTATCAAGACAAAAAAATGAAGTAGGGTTTGGGACAACGCTCCAAGTATAAGAAGCTGAATAATTAATAAATGCATAAACTAGATAAATCACAAATATTAAAATTATAAATCCAAATAGAGATGCCAAAAATTCAATTTTTAGATCCAAATGAGGTTCGTAAACCCGGTTTCATAGAATTTCAACCCATACCCGTTAATCAGTATCAAAAAACCGTAAAAGATGAGCGTAAAAATATCACCGATGAAGAATTTAAAGCCATCTACCACGATATGGCATTAATTCGGGAGTTTGAGACCATGCTCAATCTGATCAAAACTAAAGGCGAGTACAACGGAACACCCTATAACCATCCCGGTCCGGCTCACCTGTCCATCGGACAAGAAAGCGCCGCAGTGGGTATGGCCTGGACGCTTGGTGTGGATGACTTTATCTTCGGCAGTCACCGCTCACACGGCGAAATACTGGCCAAAGGAATGTCTGCCATCCATAAGCTTGAAGATAAACAGCTCACCGAGATCATGGAGACCTTCTTTGATGGAGCTGTCCTGAATGTGGTAAAAAAAGATTTCAAGGGAACAACCAAAGAGTTGGCAAAACGGTTTCTTGTCTATGGAACACTGGCTGAGATTTTCGCCCGTGAGACGGGTTTCAACAAAGGTTTGGGAGGCTCTATGCACGCCTTCTTTACTCCTTTCGGGGTATATCCCAACAATGCCATCGTGGGTGGTTCGGGCGATATTGCCGTAGGTGCTGCCCTGTACAAAAAGGTAAACCGCAAACCCGGTTTGGTTGTAGCCAATATAGGTGATGCCTCTATGGCTTGCGGGCCTGTTTGGGAAGGGATCACTTTTGCCGCAATGGATCAGTTCAAACAGCTTTGGGAAGGTGATATGCAGGGTGGTCTGCCTGTGATCATCAACATCATGAACAACCAATACGGGATGGGCGGCCAGACAAGCGGAGAGACGATGGGTTACGGCATTGCCGCACGCATAGGTGCGGGTGTAAATCCCGAGCAGATGCATGCCGAAAGGGTGGACGGCTACAATCCCTTGGCTGTAATTGATGCCTACAGGCGCAAAAGAAAAGTCATTGAAGAGAAAAACGGACCCGTACTGCTTGATGTACTTACCTATCGTTTCAGCGGACACTCACCTTCGGATGCATCATCCTATCGCACCAAAGAAGAGGTGGAAGCCTGGGAAGCTCAGGATTGTATCGCATCCTATGGAAAAGAGCTGATAGAAGCCGGTGTGGCAAAACAGGCAGATTTGGATAAAATCCGGGAAGAAATCAAAGCATTGATTTACGAAATGTTTTTGAAAGCCATTGACGATGAGATATCTCCCCGGATGAAAAACCCGGAGGTCATAGGTGATATGATGTTCTCAAACGGATCGGTGGACAGCCTCTCGGATGCAACACCCGAAGTATTGATGCCGCTGGAAGAAAACTCACGTGTAAAGAAGATAGCTCAGAAAGAGCGTTTCGCATTTGATGCCGAGGGGAAACCGTTCAGCAAAATGAAACAGTTCCAATTGCGCGATGCCATTTTCGAAGCAATCATGGACAGGTTCTACAAGGATGCTTCCCTGATTGCCTACGGCGAAGAAAACCGGGATTGGGGCGGAGCATTTGCTGTTTACGGAGGTATGACTGAGGCATTGCCTTATCACAGGCTGTTTAACTCACCCATTTCCGAAGCAGCCATCGTTGGCACGGCTATCGGTTACGCCATGTGTGGCGGACGGGTAATACCTGAAATCATGTATTGCGACTTTATCGGACGCGCAGGAGATGAGATCTTCAATCAGCTGCCCAAGTGGCAGGCGATGAGCGGAAACGTTTTGAAGATGCCTGTGGTGGTTCGTGTATCGGTAGGCTCAAAATACGGTGCTCAGCACTCGCAGGACTGGACATCGCTTGTAGCGCATATTCCGGGCATTAAGGTGTGCTTCCCTGTAACGCCTTACGATGCCAAGGGACTGATGAATGCCGCACTACAGGGCACTGACCCGGTTGTTTTCTTTGAAAGTCAGCGAATTTATGATATAGGTGAGCAATTCCACAAGGGTGGTGTACCAACCGGGTATTACGAAATTCCTATTGGTGAACCTGACGTAAAAAAGGAAGGAAAAGACATCACTTTCCTTACTATTGGACACACGCTCTACCCGGCACTGCAAGCCGCCAAAGAATTAGAGGACAAATACGGCATGAGTGCCGAAGTGATTGATGCCCGCTCACTTGTACCGTTTAATTATGAAAAGGTAATAGAATCAGTTAAGAAGACCGGAAAGATCATCGTTGCCGGTGATGCAACGGCTCGCGGTTCATTCCTGAACGATTTGGCGGCCAATATCGGCTCACTCTGCTTCGATTACTTGGATGCACCTGTGGCTGTACTTGGTTCACGCAACTGGATCACGCCTGCACATGAATTGGAAGACTCGTTCTTCCCGCAAGTAAGCTGGTTCCTGGATATAATACACGAACGCATTCAGCCGCTTGAAGGATATCTGCCGGGAGAAAACTTCACGGATGGGGAGATGGTGAGAAGGGCGAAAGGAGGGGTGTAAGTATGAGTGTTATAAAAGTCAACGCCCACCTTCATACCCCATTTTCATTCAGTGCATTTAGCGATATCGACGATGCATTGGACAGAGCTGTGGCAGAAAATGTAAAAGTAGTGGGCATCAACGATTTTTACACTGCTGAAGGCTATGCCGAATGGGCGGAAGGATGCAAAAAGCGAAATCTCTATCCGCTGTTCAATATTGAGCTGATCAGTTTAGACAAAGATTTTCAACAAGCCAGAGTGCGGGTGAACGACCCTGCCAATCCCGGTCGCACTTATATCAGCGGAAAAGGTTTGTCATATCCGTTTCGCCTGGCTGAACCCTACGCTTCACAATTGGCAAATGTGCGTAACGAAGCTAATAAGCAGGTGGAGGCAATGTGTAAAAAGCTAAATGAACTTCTAGCTGCTAAAAATATCGGATTTTCGTTGGATTTTGAATGGATAAAAAAAAATTTAACCAAAGGGAATATCCGGGAGCGGCATTTGGCAAAAGCATTACGGCTGAAAATTTACGAAAAGTGTAATAACGATGAGGCTTGCATTCAGAAGTTATTGAAAGATATTTTCGGTGGAAAAGAGTTGAAATCGTCCGCAGAAAACGTGGCAGGAGTTGAGAATGAAATTCGTTCCAACCTGCTAAAAGCGGGCGGAGCAGCATTTGTTCCCGAGACAGAGGAGGCTTTCCTGTCCGTTGAGGCAGTTTGTAAAATTATTTTAGAGGCGGGCGGAATACCTACTTATCCGTTTTTAGCCGATGATGCAAACTGGAATTATACCGATTTTGAAGGCGACCTGGAAGGTGTGGCAAATGAACTTACCAAACGTGGATTTCATTCGGTGGAATTTATCACCACGCGCAATGATGTAAAACTATTGGAAGAATATGCATCGTATCTGCACAAACAGGGTTTTGTGGTAACTTTCGGAAGTGAGCACAACTCGCCTGTGATGGAACCCATTGAACTTTTTGCCCGCAATAAAACGCCACTATCAGAAAAACTATTACAAATAAATTATGAGGGAGCGTGTGTTATTGCGGCTCATCAACATTTGGTTGCACAAGGCCTGACCGGCTATGTGAATAAAGAGGGAAATGCTGACAGAGCAAGGAGGGAGGAGTTTGTAAGGCTTGGAGATGAGCTGATTTCTAAAACTTAGCCACGAAGACACGAAGACACTAAGTGGCACGAAGAATATAATTTAAAAGGCACAGAGATTTACTTATAGCCACAAAGACACGAAGACGCTAAGTGGCACGAAGAATTTAATTTAAAGGCTTAAAGTAGAAAATATTTAAATACAGAAAGAGAATGACTAAAGAATTTAAACCTTTGTCTGAATTGGAAGAGGAAATCGGAAAGGCTGTTGTACATGCTGCTTATGAGGTTCATAAAGAATTGGGGCCGGGATTGTTGGAGAAAGTTTACGAAGTTTGCTTCTGCCACGTTCTTCAAAAAATGGGATACGACGTAAAAAGACAATTGAGTATTCCTATTGTTTTTGACGGAATTACGTTTTCTGAAGGATTAAAATTGGATGTGTTGGTAAACGATTTGGTTATTTGTGAGTTAAAAGCAGTTGAGACAGTTAATCCAGTGTGGAGGAGCGCACAAGTTTTGAGCCATTTGAAACTAACTGGAAAACGGCTTGGGTATTTGATAAATTTTGATGTTCCTGTTATAAAAAACGGAATAAAACGCTTTATAATATAAATTAGTGTCTTCGTGTCTTAGTGCCTTTGTGGCAAAAA
>JAAYQF010000023.1 GCA_012519425.1 Bacteroidales bacterium
AACTGATCACTCCTTAAGCCGAGAAATGAATCATATAAGAAAAATGGCTGTCTCTTTTATGTTGAGACAGCCATTTTTTACTGAAACCTACTTCTAATCTCCTCCTCCGTCCAAATAGCCATGATCTTTTTCCCGTCAGGAGTATGGTTATGGATCGGACAGGCAAACAATTGCTCCACCAACTGCGTCATGGCTTCTTTCTCCAGCACCTGTCCGGTATGGATAGCTGCCGACTCCGCCAAAGATAAAGCAATTTGTTCATGAATAGCAGTCACAGCATCTCCCGTAGCATTCTTCACCCGTTCGATGATATCGTTTAACAAAGTAACTATTGAAGAAGCCGATTTTAATTGAGCAGGTATGCCTGTCACTTGATAAAGATATTTATCCTCACCTTCAGAAAGAAACTCAAATCCCACATACCTCAACTCTGATTTTATTTGCTCAAAAAACAAATAATCATCCGGCATCAACTGCAAGCTTTCAGGAAAAAGAAGTTGCTGAGACATCCCTCTCTTGTTCTGAATTTCTCTCATAAACTGATCAAACAAAACGCGTATATGAGCGTTCCTTTGATCAATCATCAACATACCCGATTTCACAGAAGTGATAATATACCTGTTCTTTAGCTGGAAGAAATGACCACTGTTTTCGTAGGCATCTTCAGATTTTGATTCAAACATTAAAGCAGGATCACGTTGTCCGCCCATGGTCTCATGATCCTTTTTCTCTCCTTCAAAATTTTTATACAGATCATTCCAATCAATAGCGGGACGTTTGTAAGCAGTATTTCCAAATGGATTATAAGCAGGATTGAAAGATGTTTTGGGTGGAATAATCTCTTTGTCGGATGTAAGAATCGGAATATCAGGCGCTCCTTCCCGATCGAAATCTATAGAAGGTATGATATTGAATTTGCCCAAAGCCTCTTTGACGGTAGCTGATAAAATTGACCAGATTGCCTGCTCATTCTCAAATTTAATTTCAGTTTTTGTGGGGTGAATATTAATGTCTATCGTTTGGGGATCTGCCTCGAAAAATATAAAGAATGAAGGGCTTTCGGTTGGCTGTATCAACTGATCATAAGCTGCCAACACAGCTTTATAAAAATAAGGATGACGCATGAACCTGCCGTTGACAAAGAAATATTGATGTGACTGCTTCTGCGCGTACTCCGGCTTGCCGATAAAACCTCTGATATTGATCAAATTAGTTTCCGTTTCAATACTTAGCAGCTGCTGACTCATTTTTTTCTTTGTGCTGCCAAAAACATGTTCGATTCTGAGCTTAGTATTCGATACAGGCAGATTAAAAATCTCTTCGTCCTGATCATAAAACAAAAACTCTACATCAGGATATACCAATGCGATGCGGTAAAATTCTTGCAAGAGATGTCTTTTTTCGACATTATCACTTTTTAAAAATCGTCGCCGGGCAGGGATATTGAAAAAAAGATTCTTAACAAGTATGGACGTACCCTTATCACATTGAACAGTTTCCTGCTTAAATACACGATTTCCGGCTATTTCGATAAAGGTTCCCAATTCATCTTCTTCCCTTCGGGTACGCATTTCCACCTGAGCTACCGATGCTATGGATGCAAGCGCTTCTCCCCTGAAACCCATAGTCCGGATCGAAAATAAATCCTGAGCTTCCTTAATTTTTGAAGTGGCATGACGTTCAAAAGCCATGCGGGCATCCGTTGCACTCATCCCCTTTCCGTTGTCGGTAACTTGCACCAGGGTTCGGCCTGCATCTGCAATGACCACCCTGATAATAGTAGCATTGGCATCAATGGCATTCTCGACCAATTCCTTCAAAATCGATGCTGGTCGCTGAATAACCTCCCCGGCGGCTATCTGATTGGCAACCGCATCAGGCAACAAATGAATTACGTCACTCATGGATCAGTAGAAATTATTTCATTAAGAAATAAGCTATGGCTAACAATATAATAAGGATGATGATTACGCGGAAATTCGATCCACGAGCTTTTCTGCGTGTAATACGTTTTTCTTTCTCAGCAATCTCTCTGAATAT
>JAAYQF010000115.1 GCA_012519425.1 Bacteroidales bacterium
ACGGAAGCTCTTCAGCAGTACAACACGGCATTGGATATCATCGAGCGACCCCTGATGAGCGGGATGAATACAGTGGGTGAATTGTTTGGTGCAGGTAAGATGTTTCTGCCGCAAGTGGTAAAAACCGCCCGCACCATGAAAAGAGCCGTAGCCTTTCTGCAACCTTATATAGAAGCAGAAAAGACACCCGGGGAAAGCGCATATGCCGGGAAAGTCCTGATTGCCACCGTAAAAGGTGATGTGCACGACATAGGAAAAAGCATCGTAGCAGTGGTGTTAAGGTGCAACAACTACGAAGTCATTGATTTAGGGGTAATGGTTCCTGCCGAGACACTTATTGAAGCAGCCATTAAAGAAGACGTAGACGTTGTGGCAGTCAGCGGTCTGATCACACCTTCTTTGGAGGAGATGACCGTAGTGGCTTCCGAAATGGAAAAGGCCGGATTAAAAATACCTTTGCTGATTGGTGGAGCAACCACTTCCAAAATACATACGGCAGTAAAAATTGCACCCAATTACAGCGGACCGGTAATCTATTCGAAAGATGCATCAGTCAATACGCAGATAGTTGTTCAGCTGACCAATCCCGATACCTATGCTTCATTTACCGCTGAAATAGCTGATGAATACAAGCAATTGAGAGAAAAACAAAAGGCGAAAACAAATTTGCTCTCTTACGAAGAAGCGCAAAAACGCAAACCAAATTTATTTTGAATGGTTTGCGCTTTTGTCCCGAAATCTTTATGTCTTTGTTCTTTTGTCTTTACTCTTTGCTCTATCTACCTCACCACCACTTTCTCAACTTCACCATTTACTTTTACCATATATATACCCTGTTTCACAGGTATAGTATGACTTCCTGCGGATAGTGTGCTGTTATAGATGGCTGCTCCTGTAAGCGAATAGACCTGCACATTTATCTTACCTGGCGAGCTAATAGCTATCTCCCCTTTTCTTGCTGTAAGGTTATATTCTTTATCCGCGGCAGCATCTGCTACGCCGGTAATAGTAAACGTTATCTTACGGATCTGGTGATTGCTATGATCAGCTACATACAGATTACCGGATGCATCAAACGCCAATCCAATGGGCCGATAAAATGTAGCACTTGCTCCGCTGCCGTTGGCTTTACCGCTTGTCCCCGCTATGCCGGCAATGGTGGTAACCACACCGTCCGACAAGGTTATTTTACGTATGGTATGATTACCCCATTCACCGATATATAAATGTCCGTCGGGACCAATAGCTATCCCCATGGGACCATTGAAACTTGCTGCCGTTCCCGTGCCGTCTGCACTCCCTTCGGTACCACCTGCTATAGTGGTTACTACACCGGCAGGGGTTATTTTCCGAATGGCATGGTTTTCTGAATCTGCTACATAGATATTACCGGAGGCATCTATCGCTATATGTCCGGGATAATTAAACCGAGCTTCGCTACCTGTTCCATTTGTAAAGCCGCTTTCAGAACCACCGCCCGCAAGCAATGTTTTTTGCCTGGTATCGGTTGGCACTTTATATATTGAATGGTAATCACTTACATATAAATTTCCTGCTGCATCGCTGCATAAACCAAAACTATAATTATACTTACCATAGCTCGTGGCTGTTACTGCACCTGTTGTCATATCAATCTGCTGTATTCGAGAAGCATTAGGTGAAGCCCAACGTTCCATTACATAGAGTTTACCGTCTGCCAATGTCATTTGATGGGGCCAATAAATTTCAGTTGCAAGGGTACTTACCGTGCCTTCGGGGGTTATTTTCCGTACAGCTTCGTTGTTGTATTCTGCCACATAGAGATTACCGCTTTCGTCAAAAAGGAGAGCTTGCGGTTGGTTGAACTGAGCGTCCAATAAGTTGCCGTCTGTATATCCGGCCGTACTACCGGCGTAAGTACTTACCGATACCGATACCTGTGCCTGTACCGCACTTGCCGTCCACAGTACAAGGGCAGCAAGGATAAATAATGTAATTTTTCTTTTCATGATTTTCATTTTTTTGTTAGTTATTAAATGGATTTAAAATAAGATAGCTCCAACATATTTATCAATTCTGCTTTTAATTGGATGAAACGAATATCTCTATTTAGCTTTGATGATGCGCTTAATCTCATTCAACTTATTTAAGGCTTCAACGGGAGTCAGGTTATCGATGTCCAGGTTTTTAATTTCATCGCGGATTTGCTCCAAAACGGGATCGTCTAATTGAAAGAAGCTGAGTTGTATTCCTTCGCGCTGACCGGCAATTTCCCCTATCGGCTTAGCAATTTCGCCTTGTCTGTTATCCGCTTCTAACTGCTTGAGTATCTGGTCGGCTCTCTTGACAATGCTTTGTGGCATACCCGCCATCTTGGCCACATGGATACCGAAGCTGTGTTCGCTTCCGCCACGCTCCAATTTCCTCAGGAAAATGATTTTCTTATCAATTTCTTTCACCGACACATTGTAGTTTTTGATGCGGCTAAAGGATTTTTCCATCTCATTCAGTTCGTGATAATGAGTGGCAAAGAGGGTTTTCGCCTTAGCTTGCGGATGTTCGTGGATATGTTCCACAATTGCCCAGGCAATGGAAATACCATCGTAGGTGGAGGTACCCCTGCCCAATTCATCAAAAAGTATCAGACTTCTGTCCGAGAGATTATTTAAAATACTGGCAGCCTCGTTCATTTCTACCATAAAAGTAGATTCGCCCTGAGAGATGTTGTCACTGGCGCCTACACGTGTAAAAATCTTATCCACAAGTCCGATGCTTGCACTCTCTGCCGGAACAAAGCAGCCAATCTGAGCCATCAGGGTTATCAGGGCCGTTTGGCGCAGCAAGGCGGATTTCCCCGACATATTCGGACCGGTAACGATAATAATTTGCTGACTGCTGCTGTCAAGATGTACATCGTTGGCAATATATGACTCACCCACAGGCAACTGCTGCTCAATCACAGGATGCCTTCCCTGTTTGATGTCAATCACATCGCTGTCGTTAATATCCGGGCGGATGTATTTGTTCTCTGCTGATACTTTTGCAAAAGAAAGCAGGCAGTCTAACTGAGAAATTAAAATGGCATTCAACTGAATGGCTGTGATGTAATCAACCAGGCTCAACACCAGTTCATTGAACAACCTGGTTTCAATTTGCAGGATTTTTTCTTCAGCTCCCAGGATTTTCTCTTCGTATTCTTTTAATTCCCGGGTGATGTACCGCTCCGCACTCACCAAAGTCTGCTTGCGTATCCAGTCAGCAGGGACCTTGTCCTTATGGGTATTCCTGACTTCAATATAATAACCGAACACATTGTTAAAGTTGACCTTTAAACTTGGAATACCGGTAAGCTTACTTTCTCTTTCCTGAATTTTTTGCAGATATTCTTTTCCTGAATGGGCTAAATCCCTCAATTCATCCAATTCGGCATCAACACCTTCCCGAATAACATTCCCCCGGTTGATCATTGTTGGCGGATCAGCATGAATTTCCCGTTCGATTTTTTCAGAAATAACCTGACAAGGATTCAATTGATCTGCTATCCGGTTCAAGGCAGGATTGTCGGCCTGAGAACACAGTTGTTTAATAGGCTCTATGGCTTTTAAGGCTACTTTAAGCTGCACCACTTCCCGCGGATTGATCCTTTCAACCGCTACTTTGGAAATGATCCTTTCCAAGTCACCGATCAAGGATATATTTTGCACCAAAGCATCTTTAATTTCAGGATGTTTGAAAAAATACTCAACCACACCCAACCGTTCTTGTACAGGTTGCACATCCTTAAGCGGAAATGCAATCCAGCGTTTCATCATGCGGGCACCCATGGGAGAAATGGTTTTATCCAATACCTGCACCAGAGTTTTAGCACCCTCATGTATGGAACTAAAAAGCTCTAAGTTTTTGACACTAAAGCGGTCTAACCACACATAACGTTCTTCTTCTATGCGCGACAAGTGCGTGATGTGTCCGGTTTGCTGATGCAGCGTAATGTCTAAATAATGCAGAATTGCACCAGCAGCTACTATGGCAAAAGGTAAATTTTCAACGCCAAAGCCTTTCAGCGTGTGGGTTTCAAATTGCTTGAGCAGCCTTTCTTCAGCAGTTACCGGCGTGAACACCCAGTCCTCCAGGCCATAGGTGTAAAAATTAGTACCGAAACTTTCGGTGAACAAATGTTTTTTGTTTCTGTCGTATAAAACTTCTTTCGGACCGAAATTATTCAGCAATTTGTCCACATATTCAGCTGTTCCTTCAGCAACCAGAAATTCTCCGGTGGAGATGTCCAAAAAGGCTACACCTACCATTTTTTTATCGAAATATACCGAAGCCAGGAAATTATTTTCTTTGTGGTTTAAGGTGGTGTCACTATAAGATACGCCAGGGGTAACCAGTTCCGTAACGCCTCTTTTAACCAGCTTTTTGGTCAGCTTAGGATCTTCCAGTTGTTCGCAAATGGCTACTCGCTTGCCGGCACGCACCAATTTGGGCAGATAAGTGTCCAGGGCGTGGTGAGGGAATCCTGCCAATTCTACAGATTTTGCGGCACCGTTGGCCCGGCGTGTTAAAGTAATGCCTAAAATCTCGGAAGCAATGATGGCATCTTCGGAAAATGTTTCATAAAAATCACCACAACGAAACAACAAAATGGCATCCGGGTGTTTCGACTTAATATCGAAATACTGTTTCATCAAAGGGGTTGTGGCAATTTCTTTAGACATGTTGTATGCTTCAATATTGTTGGCAGTTACTGTTGGTGTACCCAAAAAATGAGTCTGTTTATTATACCAATCTTTTTTCTCCCATGCAAATTTAAAAGAATTTCTTTGAAAATTTTATTACCCGACAAAAAATCACTTAATTTGCAAAGAAAAAAAATTAAATACAGATTCCAATGAAAATCCTGAAAACCCTCCTGAAATACTTGGGTCCCATTATTTTATTGATTGGTACTGCTTTGCTGGTAGTGTATTATTTTAATACAACACCTGAAAACACCTTGTTGATTGTATCTGCTGTCTTGATGATTGTCGGCATTTTAGTCCACGTCATCATCAATAAGTTTGTGGAGTAGTTATACTTTATTTTTACGTAGGATAGGCGGTGTCTTATAAGTGGTTAAATGTTTACTTTTGAGACATCCCCTTGAATTGATGGGCATATGTTGAGGGGTCGTCTGACTTTCAAAATGAACCCGAAAAACCACACATACACACATTACTGTTGCGGAAGTATCCGTGCCGTGCCTTACTGTGAAATGGCAGTAGCGGTTTCACCCCCCCCCATTAACAATCATTAACAGATTCGCGTTTTACCTATTACCCCGTGCCATACAGGTGCGGAGATATCTATTTTAAATCCTTTGAATTATTAACTTTAAAAAAACAGAATTATGAAACAAAAAATTTTACTTTTATCCATTGCCGTTACGCTCTTGGCAATAACAACAAGTGTTATGGCACAAACTTACGGTTTATGGGTGCGTGGTGAGCAGGTAACAGCAACCAACAAGGACAACCTGCCGTGCCAAAGCGGTACTATTACCTACAACCCCGAGTCTTTCACACTGACGTTAGACAATGCCGTGATAGATAATACCGCCGGTTCTTTTGGACGTGGAATTCAATCTAACATTAACGGATTGATTATTGAACTGAAAGGAACAAATACGATAGAAAATAGTAGTTATCAAGGGATTGATCTATATAGTAACACCACCATACAGGGCACAGGTACGCTTAGCATAAAAAAGAACACTCACGCTTCTATTGCTTTACAACTTCCAAACATGACACTGACCATTACCGGCGGGTGTACCATAAATACCGATTTTGGTATAAGAGGAGGTGACTACAGTCAGCATTTAAACATTATAAACAGTACAGTAAATGTTGCTAAACACGGAATTTATAATTTAGCATCCCTCACGCTAACAGGGTGTAAGATTGCTACTCCTGCAGGTGCGGCATTTAGTGAAACGCTTCACGGTGTAGCACTTGATGATGCGTTGGTAGAAACAGCTATATCTATAATTCCGGATGGAAGTACAGGCATATCAGCATCGCTTGCAGAGCAAGGCATCGAACTGGTGGCAGGTAAAAACAGTGTAGAAGTTGTGCTTCCGCATCAAGCATCCGTATCGGTTTATACGCTTGCAGGAGTAGAAGTTTTTGGTAAAACATTATCGGCAGGAAACCACCAAATACCGTTGGCAAACGGTTTCTATGTGGTTAAGGTAAATAATGGTGCTGAAAAGGTGGTGGTGAGATAGAGCAAGGAGTAAAGACAAAAGAATAAAGACAAATTTGTTTAATGTTTAGTGTTCAATGTTTAATTTTGTTGAATTGTTGAACTGAGAACAAAGAACTGATTATTGAAGTTAAGTAGTTGGTAGCTAGTAGATAGTAGTTGGTAGTTAGGAAGTTAAAGAAGTTAGGGGTGTTCATTAATTAGGGATATTCGTTAAAACAACAACCAGGAAGCGACGGAAAAATAAATAACCACTCCGCATATATCCGTAATGGATGTGATCAGCGGTGCACTTGCTGTGGCAGGGTCAAGTTTCAATGTGGTGAAAATAAACGGCAGCAACATACCAATCAAGCTACCGGTCACCACGATCAAAACCATAGTCAGCGACGCCACCCAAATAATTTCCGGAGACCGGATACTGGCGATAAGGGCTACCCCCACAGCCATGGTCACACCTAATAAAAGCGACACCAACAATTCTTTGCCTATTAATTTATACCAGTCCGAAAGCTCAACATCCCCCGTTGCCAGCGAACGGATCATCAAGGTTGCAGATTGAGAGCCTGCGTTTCCGCCGCTACCGATCAGCAATGGTAAGAAAAAAACTAAAGAGACATATGCAGAAATCGTATCCCCAAAACTTGCAATGGCAGCACCCGAAAAAATATTGACAAAGACCAATGCTACCAACCACACAATGCGATTCTTGTACAGATCAATCACCCTCTCTTTCAGAGGATTGGTAATGGCCGACTGGAACGACCCGAATTTGTGGAAGTCCTCGGTTGATTCTTCTTCCACCACATCCATAATATCGTCCACCGTCACTATTCCCAGGAGTATACCCTCGTCATCGACAACGGGTAATGCCACCCTGTCGTAATCGCTAAAAGCCCTGATGGCAGTCTCCTGATCATCCAGCACATTCAGTGCTACAAAGCGATTGTCTGTCAAATCTTCAATCTTTCTAGTGGGATAAGCCAGGATAATTTCTTTGATCCTGAGATCATCGACCAACTTCCAGTCATCACTCACAACATAAATCACATTCAGCGTTTCAGAATCTCTGCCGAATTTTCGGATATGATTGAAAGTTTGCTC
>JAAYQF010000024.1 GCA_012519425.1 Bacteroidales bacterium
CTGCTCTTTTATACGTTGGTCTATTACCAAGCCCATATCGGCAGTGCCGCTACTTATTTGGGAATTTTTCAATGACCCCAACCTCCAGGAGTTGGTTTGGGGCGCATCGCTTTTCCTTTTAATATTTGTTCTCTCGTTGAATCTTTTAGCTAAATATCTCGCAAAGAAATGGAATCAGTAACACCTATACTTGAATTTAAGAAGACTTGTGTATCCTATACCAAGCAAACGATGGCAGTAAAATATGTGTCGGCAGCCATTGAACGAAATACCATCACAGCCATTATGGGACCTTCAGGTTGTGGAAAATCCACCTTGCTTCGTGCGGTAAATCTCATGCACAGTCTCTACCCGAATATTCGTGTCGATGGTGAGATCTTGCTCAATGGCGAAAACATCCTGTCAATGGAACCAATTGAGGTACGTCGTCGTGTTGGTATGGTTTTCCAACGCCCCGCACCATTCCCTACAATGAGCATCTATGACAATGTCCTGGCAGGATTCGCCTTGAATGGCATCCACTTGTCGAAATCAAAGAAAGACGAGATAGTAGAAAGCAATTTGAGAAATGTGGCGCTGTGGAACGAGGTGAAAGATGTGCTGAATAAAAAAGGGACATTCCTTTCGGGTGGCCAGCAACAGCGATTGTGTGTTGCCCGTGCATTGGCCATGAATCCTGATATTATGCTAATGGATGAACCGACTTCAGCACTTGACCCCATCGCAACCAAACGTATTGAAGAATTACTTCTGGAACTCCAAAAGAAGGTTACAATCTTAGTTGTTACTCACAATATGGGACAAGCAAAACGTATTTCTTCCCGCTCAATGTTTATGTATTTAGGCGAACTTATAGAGTACGGAGATACTGAAACAATGTTTTCCAATCCTGAGCATGAAAGGACAAAGGCGTATCTGATAGGTAAGATAGGATAACACTATTCAAAGAAGTACATCCTGTTTAATTTGCCGACCCAGACATCGGTAAAAGTTTGTACGTCTTTGTTTTTTCCACCTATCAAATAGATAAAATGACTGGCTTCATCAAGAATAACGGATTGATAGGCACGTGGTTCATACAAGATGTGTTGAGTCGTATCCTGAATTATATTGAAAACCGAGTCTGTTGCCCGCCAGGTGAATCCTTCATCAATGGATTCCATATGTCCGTTTCCACGGATATCGCCGTTATCATCCATACTTCCGAACAATAACAGCTTGTCGTCGTATGGAATCACCGACGCTCCGGAAAATGGCTGCACATCGGCCTTATCCGCCGTAAAGTCAATCCATTTATACTCATTGAATATATTCTTTTCGACGCTCCATACTTTCGACAGCAAAGTTCCTGCGGAAGAACGTCCTCCCATCACTATGGCTTTGGGCTTGCCGGTACGGGAGTCAAAGCTCAAACTTGCATAATCAGCAATAGGGAAATTGGAAGGAATCGCATCTTGTATGATCCAATAAGCACCATCCTCCGAATTTGCAAAATAGTACACTTGATTTGCTTCTTGCCTGAAAAGTCCCCATAAATTATTTTCCAACACAAAAAGCAAGTTATGACACACATACCCTGCTACTGAAGGATCGATACCCGACCAATTTTCACCATCACCAGATGTGAATATCAATCCATTTTCGTGCACCAAATATAATTTGTCCTGAAATACCCTGATGCTCCGCAAATTGTCAGTTGCCGGCAATCCGGAGACAGTAGCATTCGTCCAGGTTTTAGCATCGTTGGAAACGTATAAATAATTTTTTGAGTCGGAGCTCGCATAAAACAAAAAGCGATTCTTAAAGAACACAGCTTGCTGAGCACTGCTGCCGTGACTGTAGATGTTGTTAACAAGTCTTTTCCACACATACAACTCGGATTCGATCTGATGCACATTAACCTTGATGGGATAAGTCCTTGACACCTTTTCATTCGCGGAATAATTCGTTACACTTTGCACTTTTGTAAAGTCAATTGTATCCTTTCCCGTAAGGACGAGGGTATCCAATCCGGTACCCGTTGAATCAGTCATTAGCAGATAAGCACGAGAGGTGCTTTTGAAACTAAAAGTCGGAAAAACACTATCGATGCGGGTCTTAAACGGCAGAGAATCAAGATTGACGATAATAGAATCTTTCAAATCAGCATCGTACTCTAAGGTGAACACAGCTCCTACGAGTCCGGGAATACTGTCGTTTTTACCAAACTTCAATGAAACGAAATTAGGATTATCCGAATATTCTATCTCCTTTTCTTCACCTAAACAGGCACTCACAAGATAGACTATAACTGAAAATATCAGGAGTTTACAAATATTTCTCTTCATACTGATTAATTTACAACAACTCTAAAGTAACCGGACAGTGATCCGAATGCACCGCTTCCACTAAAATCTTTGCGTCTTTCAACCTACCCCGAAGCGGCTCGCTAACCCAGTGATAATCAATGCGCCATCCCACATTGCGATAGCGCGCGCCTCCACGATAACTCCACCAACTGTATCTTTCCGGACTTTGATCAAACACCCTGAAAGTATCTATCATACCGGAAGCTTCATATTTGTCCATCCATTCCCTCTCTTCGGGTAAAAAACCAGATACGCCGACTTGTCGCTGCGGATTGTTGATGTCAATGGGTTTATGACAAATATTGTAATCGCCGCAAACCACCAGGTTAGGGCGTTCTTTTCTTAATTCGGTGATAAAAGGTAAAAAATCTTCCAGAAACTCCATCTTAAATTCCTGACGCTCATCGCCTGAGGAGCCGGATGGTATATATACGTTCACAATGGACAGATCACCATAATCAGCCCGGATCACCCGCCCTTCACTGTCGTATTTTGGGTTATTCATACCAATAACAATATTGTCAGGAGTTTTTTTAGTCAGGATGGCCACACCGCTGTAACCCTTCTTTTCTGCCGAATGTAAATAGCTTGTATAGCCAAGTTCCGCAAAAAGCATGGTGTCAATCTGCTCCGGCTGCGCTTTGGTTTCTTGCAGGCACAATACGTCCGGACTCTCTTCTTTGATCCATCCCGGCAAATCTTTATTGATTGCCGCCCTTATACCATTTACATTATAAGAAACTATCTTCATGAACTTTAAACTATATGAACTATGTGAACATTAAAACCCTTCAACCAAGCTCAGGGCATTACTTTATACATTCGCCTTTTTAACCATTTGATATAAATTGGATGCAAACACAAAATTATTCAGCTCCTCATTGTCTGCATGAAAAATATCGCGATTGGTCCCCTCCCATTCTTTTTCTCCATGATTGATAAAAATCACGTATTCGCCTATTTCCATCACTGAATTCATATCGTGGGAATTGATGATGGTAGTGATATTGAATTCATGCGTGATTTCCTGGATCAACCGGTCGATGATCAGGGCAGTCTTAGGATCCAAGCCTGAATTTGGCTCGTCACAAAACAGGTACTTCGGTTGCAAGGCAATGGCACGTGCAATCGCCACTCGTTTTTGCATACCGCCACTAATTTCCGAAGGAGCCAAATTGTACGAGTTTTCGGGAAGATCAACCCTCCGCAGGCACCACACAGCCCTATCTTTCATTTCCTCTTTGAAAGTATTTGCAAACATTTCCAACGGAAACATCACATTTTCCAGCACTGTCAAAGAATCAAACAAAGCAGAACCCTGGAACAACATGCCAACTTCACGACGAAGACCACGAATTTCACTCATGAGCATATCCGGCAAATTTCGTCCGTCATATTCGATGCGTCCCGAATCAATGCGGTGAAGTCCGATGATGCTTTTCATCAACACGGTTTTTCCGGAACCACTCGCACCGATAATCATGTTGGTTTTTCCAGGTTCGAAAGTAGCGGAAATATCTTTCAACACATGATTGTCACCGAAAGTTTTATTTACATCTTTAACAATTATCATCGTTCAATTATGAAATTCGGAAATTTTTCTATCACTGCTTTTCGCGTTCAACTTCTTGTCATTTTGTTCGTGTCACAGCAAATTCAACACAATCTATCAAAGCCTGCTTATAAATACTGTCAGGGAATCCGTCAAGCTCCCGAATGGCTTTCTCTCTAAATTCTTCCATGCGGGACCGGGCATATTCTACTCCGCCATGCTTCAATGCAAAACGGGTGATGTAATCAATATTTTCCCGGGAGAATTTTTTAAAATTGATCCAGGTGATAATTTTCTTTTTTTCTTCCTGACCGGCATTCTCCAAAGCATGGATCAACGGAAGTGTTACTTTACCATCGCCAACATCATTCCCCGTTGGTTTTCCTATATCAGCATTTTGATAATAATCAAAAATGTCATCTCTGATTTGAAAACAGAAACCAAGATATTCCCCGTATTTTTTCAGGTGATCAATGCTTGCTGAATCGGCGTGTACAGACAAAGCTCCTACCTCCATGCAGACTGAAAACAAAGAGGCAGTTTTTCTCTGTATAATCCGAAAATACTCAGCTTCGGAAATTTTAGATTGTTGCGAAATATTTAACTGCAACAATTCTCCATCGGTTAATTGTTGTCCGACAAAAGAAATGGGATGAAGCATCTTGATGTTGCCAATAAGCGCCACCTGGGCCAAAGCCGCAGCCAGCATGTAATCTCCGGACAAAACCGCCACTTTGTTGCCCCAACGTGCGTTGACCGACTGACTGTTACGCCGCTCAAAAGTATTGTCGATGACATCATCATGAACCAAACTTGCCGTGTGCAATAATTCCAATGCGATAGCACCGTGTATGGTTGACATATTGACTTCACTACTCATCAACTTAGCTGATAAAATAGCCAAAGTGGGACGAAGCCTTTTGCCGGATCGTTGATAAATATATTCGTAAACCCCTTCCAAGATAGGGTTATCAGTCTCCAAAGCCGCAACAAAGGTTTTGTCAAACAGTTCAAGTTCTGCACTGATAGTTGCTTTAATGGAATCAATAATGTCCATCGAATAATTTTTTGTGTAAATTGCAAAAGTAAGCAAATTTGTGCGATATGTGGGTATGTGTCAAAAAAATGATTTTATTTTAATTACTTTTACGGTCTGTATAAAGACAACATACAATTGATTTTAAGAGATGGGATTATGAAGAAACTTTTTTTAATTGATGCCTACGCACTTATTTACAGATCGTACTATGCATTTATCAAAGCACCAAGGATTAACTCCAAAGGATTGAACACTTCGGCAATTTTGGGCTTTGTGAACGTGCTTGAAGATATTCTAAAGAGAGAAGATCCGACACATATAGCAGTTGTGTTTGATCCACCGGGACCTACGTTCAGGCATAAAGCATATGAAGACTACAAGGCACAACGCGAATCAACACCCGAAGACATTAAAATTGCCGTACCTCATATCAAAGAGATACTTGCAGCCTACAATATTCCCGTTCTTGAAATTCTTGGCTATGAAGCGGATGATGTGATAGGAACCGTAGCCAAAAAAGCTGAAAAAGAGGGCTTTACTGTGTACATGCTGACTTCGGACAAAGATTTCGGACAATTGGTTTCAGAGCATATTTTTATGTACAGACCGAAATTCAAGGGCGGCTATGAAATTATGGGTCCGAAGGAAATAAAAGAAAAATATTCACTGGAGAGTCATCATCAGGTGATTGACATGCTTGGATTGATGGGTGATGCTTCGGATAATATACCCGGTTGCCCGGGTGTGGGAGAAAAGACGGCCATCAAACTACTGCAACAATTCGGGAGCATAGATGCCCTGTTGTCACGCACAGACGAAGTAAAAGGGGCACTTAGAAACAAAATCGAAGAACATAAAGATCAAATTTTGTTTTCTAAATTTTTAGCCGAAATCAAAACAGATGTACCTGTGGATTTCGACGAAAATGCTTTAAAAGTAGAGCCTATCAACGAGACTGAATTAAAAGCTTTATTCAACGAATTGGAGTTTAGAACTTTATCCACCAATAAATTTGGCGACATTTTCACCTCCCTGCCTCCTGACCAACCCATAGCAAGGGTTCAATTTACTCCTGCAAAAAGGGAAGACGGACAAATGTCGCTGTTCGGAAATGAAGAACAGGAAAACAACCAGGACAGCAATCGGGGAGACAGTCAAGTTCAGACAAAGGCAACGATTGCCGGGGCATCTCAACACGCCACATCCTCTCCTGTTATTGATTTGATCGCTGCCGAGGCTGTAAGTAAAGGACTGAATGCCATTCACAATACGTCCCACGAATACATATTGATTGATGATAAAACAAAACGGGCACACCTCATTTCGCAATTGTTTCTTCAAAAATCGGTCTGCTTCGACACTGAAACTACCGGAGTAGATGTTTTTACAGCCGACATGATAGGTTTATCTTTTTGCTATGAAAAAGGAAGGGCATATTATGTGACGCTGCCGAACAACAAGGATGAACGTGCCGCTGTCTTGCACGAATTCAAAGTCTTTTTTCAATCAGAGCACATTGAGAAAATAGGGCAAAACGTAAAATTTGACCTTTTAATGTTGGCCCAATACGACATTGAGCTGAAAGGGAAAATCTTTGATACCATGATAGCGCATTATCTCCTGCAGCCGGAATTGCGCCACAGCATGGACTTTTTAGCTGAAGTTTACTTAAAATATCGCACCATTCGCTATGAAGATTTGGTAGGTGCAAAAGGTAAAAATCAGCAAAAAATACAGGATGTTGAGATAGAATTGTTGAAAGATTATGCAGCAGAAGATGCTGATATTACCTTTCAACTGAAAGCAACATTAGAACAGGAAATCAAAGATAATCATTTAGATGACCTTTTTTATAATATGGAAATGCCTCTGATGAAGGTGTTGGCAACCATGGAATTAAACGGTGTCAGGATTGACGCAGAAGCCCTGAAGCAAAGCTCGGTTATACTTTCAGAAGAAATGTATCGCCTGGAACAAGCCATACAGGAACTCGCCGGGGTAAATTTCAACGTATCGTCGCCGGCACAGGTAGGTGAAGTCTTGTTCGACCGACTGAAATTGGACGACAAAGCAAAAAAGACAAAAACGGGTCAATATTCCACCTCAGAGGATATTTTGGAAAAAATCAAAACGAGACATCCAATTGTAGAAATGATATTGGAGTTCAGAGGGTTAAAAAAGCTACTCAGCACTTATATAGATGCCCTGCCACAAATGATCAATCCGAAAACAGGTAAAATACATACTTCTTTTAATCAAACTGTTACTGCAACAGGTCGCTTGAGTTCAACCAATCCCAACCTGCAAAATATCCCCATTCGCGATGCACAAGGCAAAGAAATCAGAAAAGCCTTCATTCCGGATGATCGGTCAGTATTTTTGAGTGCGGATTATTCTCAAATTGAATTACGAATCATGGCACACCTGAGCGGCGATGAGTACATGACAGATGCATTCAGGAGAGGATTGGACATCCACGCTGCCACTGCTGCGAAAATTTACGACATATCCATAGAAGAAGTGGATGCTGACATGAGACGGAAAGCCAAAACCGCCAACTTCGGGATTATCTACGGGATATCCACTTTCGGATTAGCTGAAAGATTAAATATTCCAAGAGCCGAGGCTAAAAAACTGATAGATGGTTATTTCGAAAGTTATTCAGGAGTAAAGAACTACATGGATAATGTCATCCAACAAGCCAGAATCAATGGATACGTAGAAACAATTTTCGGAAGAAGAAGGTATTTGAGTGATATCAATTCACAAAACAGCATAGTCAGAGGGTATGCAGAACGAAATGCCATCAATGCTCCCATTCAGGGCTCTGCCGCCGACATCATCAAAATAGCCATGGTCAACATTCAGAACAGAATAGACCGGGAAAAATTGAAAACGCAGATGATTATGCAGGTCCACGACGAATTGAATTTTTCCGTTCCCAAAGAAGAGTTGGAATATGTCCGTAAGATGGTAACCGAAGAGATGGAAAAAGCTGCCTCACTAAAAGTTCAATTGGTGGTAGATTGCGGCATAGGTTCCAATTGGTTGGAAGCGCATTAAAACCAAAGCCGGCAACTGCAAAGTAACAAAAAGAAATAATGAATTTTCATTGACCCATAAATAAAAACCCGCTATCAATTTGACAGCGGGTTTTTATTTATCATCCTCCACACAGTTAATCTAATCTATTAACGTGCAGTGTCAGTTTCGATTTCAGATTAGACGCCTTGTTCTTATGAATAACTTTGCGCTTAGCCAGCTTATCCAACATAGAACTAACTTTTGGTAATAACTCAGCAGCTACCGCTTTATCTGTAGTTGCACGCAACTTACGCACAGCATTACGAGTTGTTCTCGCATAATATCGGTTATGTAATTTACGCTTCTGAATTTGACGTATTCTTTTAAGTGCTGATTGATGATTTGCCATCTGAAAAAATTTTTAATCTTTAAAACACAGTAGCCCATAGGGGAATCGAACCCCTCTTTTCAGAATGAAAACCTGATGTCCTAGCCGATAGACGAATGGGCCAATAAATCAAAAAACAACCGCTTACTCAATTGCGGCTGCAAATATACATCAGTTTTTTCATTTTGCAAAACCTTTTGAGAACTTTTTTACTTTTTCGGGGTTACGAATTTCGGACCCATGGTAATGGGTTCCAAGTTCATGGAGCACGAAGTCTTAAAAAAAAGAATCGTCTCGTTTTGATGTGAACCCAAAAGTTGAACAAAAAACTTTCGGAGCTCACATCATTTTTGAGACAGCTCCCTTTTTATATATCCTCCCTGCATTGGGTTATTTTTTAATAAATCTACGTACTACAGGAGTGTTGTTAGTTCCTGTTACCTTTATAAAATAAGAACCCGGACTTAACGCTTCAACATCAATAGTAGTTGTTACATTTTCGGTTTTGGTTACACCGATTAATGCTCCACTGACATTGTACAGTTCAATAACGGTTTCATCACCATTATCGCGTTCTATTACCAATTTATTTTCAACCGGATTGGGATACAGTCGTACAGAGCTTGCTGCCAGTTCTTCAATGCCGGTAGTTATGTTTATATCGATCGTTTGATCGGCATTATTAACAGCAAACGAACCTGTGAATCCCGGGTATCCCGATTTCGAGAATGTGTAAGTGTAGTTGCCGTTAATGACATATATTTCGGCTTTCCCCAAAGAATCGGTTACAACTGTCTCAATAACAGTTTCTCCCTGCATGGCTGTTATGGTAGCCCCTTCAATGGGAATACCTCCTACAGGATTTGTTCCATCCGCCACGTTAA
>JAAYQF010000116.1 GCA_012519425.1 Bacteroidales bacterium
CATTCATCTGGTTAATAATTACTGGCAATCCAACAACAAACCCCAAACCTGGGCATTTTGGGATAATGCAGCCTATCATACCGGTAATATGGAGGCATATTTTCTTACCAAAGAGCCGGCTTATCTGAAATATTCCGAAGATTGGGCTATTCACAACGAGTGGAAAGGCGCTAAATCGGATAACAAGAGTGAGTGGAAGTACAACCACTACGGAGAAGGCCATAATTATGTTCTTTTTGGGGATTGGCAAATCTGCTTTCAAACCTATATTGATCTATACAACATAGAACCCGCAGACTACAAAATCGATCGTGCCCTTGAAGTGATGGAGTACCAGGTAAATTCAGACAAGAACGACTATTGGTGGTGGGTTGACGGACTTTATATGGTCATGCCGGTGATGACCAAACTTTACAAGTTAACAGGTAATGAACTGTACCTTGATAGGCTCTATGAGTATTATCAATACGCTGAAAGCATCATGTATGACCCGGAAACTGCACTTTTCTACAGGGATGCCAAATACATCTATCCCAAACATAAAAGCACGAACGGTCTAAAAGACTTTTGGGCGCGCGGTGACGGCTGGTTGCTGGCAGGGTTGGCGAAAATCATCCCTGACCTGCCTGACAGCTATGCACACAAACAAAAGTTCATCAAGCAATTTACCGACATGGCTGCCACATTGATCCAAATTCAACAACCCGAAGGATATTGGACACGCAGCATGTTGGATCCGGAGCATGCACCCGGACCGGAAACCAGCGGTACCGCATTCTTTACGTATGGACTACAATGGGGTGTCAACAACGGTTTATTGAAAGAAAAAACCTACCAACCGGCCATAGATAAGGCCTGGAATTATTTGACAAATACAGCTTTACAGGCAAGTGGAAAGGTAGGCTATGTACAACCTATAGGCGAAAGAGCCATTCCCGGACAGGTCATCGATGCAAACTCACAGTCTAATTTCGGAGTGGGTGCATTCTTGTTGGCTGCTTGCGAAAGGTATAGATATTTTGATAAAAAATAAACTTAAATAATTAGATACATTTTACATTTCCTAAGACCTTAAAATATGACAGATTTATAGAAGTTGCTGAAAACTTTCTTTGCATTATAATTTTGAATAAAACAACATCATCAACTAATGTCATATGAGAATTGAAAAGGTTCTAAACATCAATTATAAGTACCTCGCAAGTTTATTTACGATCCTTTTTGCAGCCGTGAACATCGGGGCGCAAAACAATGCTTTCTTCCCCGGAAAAGTATGGCTGGATAACAATGGCAGGCTTATCAATGCCCACGGAGGCGGAATATTATATCACAACGGCACCTATTATTGGTTTGGCGAGCACAAGGGAGAGCGCTCCAATTCTGCCTGGGTAGGCGTCACCTGCTATTCTTCCACCGATTTATACAATTGGAAAGATGAAGGAGTTGCACTGTCTGTAAGTAAAGATCAGGATAGTCCAATCGTAGAGGGTTGTATCATTGAACGTCCGAAAGTGATATTCAATGAGAAGACACAAAAATTCGTAATGTACTTTCACCTTGAACTTAGGAACAGGGGATACGATGCTGCTAACGTAGGCGTTGCCGTCAGCGATAATCCGACCGGTCCGTACCGGTTTTTGAAAAACGGGCGCGTCAATGCAGGAATATGGCCACTGAACATGACAGCCGGGCAACGAGCTCTGAAAGAACTGCCTGACAGTCATGAATCGTGGACTCCCAAATGGATTGAAGCTGTTAAAGAAGGTTCCTTTGTCCGTCGCGACTTCCAATCAGGACAAATGTCAAGAGATATGACACTGTATGTTGACGACGATAAAAAAGCTTATCATATTTATGCTTCCGAAGAAAACCTCACCCTTCAAATTGCCGAACTCACAGACGATTATCTTGATTATACAGGAAAATACGTCCGTGTACAACCGGGAGGTCACAATGAAGCACCGGCAATCATCAAGAAAGACGGAAAGTATTTCATGGTAACTTCCGGCTGTACAGGATGGGCACCCAATGCAGCGCGTTTGCTCACAGCCGGTGATATCATGGGCGAATGGACGCTGCACCCTAATCCTTGTGTAGGCAAGGATGCCGAACTTACTTTCCATTCTCAAAGCACCTATTTATTACCCGTTCAAGGTAAAAAAAATGCCTTTATCTTTATGGCAGACCGGTGGCGTCCCGACAATCCGATTGACGGCCGATATGTTTGGCTGCCCTTGCTGTTTGAAAACGGCATGCCTGTATTAAAGTGGTTCGACAGATGGGATTTGGACATCTTTGATCAGATGAATCCGGATTTCAGCGAACCCGGGGAGATAGCAGGATATCAACTTGTGTGGAATGAAGAATTCAATTACGAAGGAGTGCCTGATCCTGAAATATGGACGCATGAAAAAGGCTATGTCAGAAATGAAGAATACCAGTGGTATCAGCCGGACAATGCAGTCTGCAGTAACGGCGTTTTAGTTATTTCGGGACAGAAAGAAGAAAACAGGAAAAATCCCAATTACGAACCTAACAGCAGAGATTGGCGTAAAAACAGAGAATTTATCAACTATACCGCATCCTCCATCAAAACACAAGGGAAGAAAGCTTTTCAATATGGCAGGTTTGAGATTAGAGCCAGGATCCCGACGGCAGGAGGCTCCTGGCCTGCAATCTGGACCCTGGGAGAATCCATGCGATGGCCCTTTTGCGGCGAGATTGATATCATGGAGTACTACCGCATCAACGGAGTGCCTCACATTTTAGCCAACACTGCCTGGGGGAAAGCCCAACCCTGGCAGGCTGAATGGAACTCCTCAAAAATTCAATTCAGGAGGTTTCTCAGAAGGGACCCCAATTGGGCTGATAAGTTTCATGTTTGGCGCATGGACTGGGATGAGGATTTTATCAGGATCTATTTAGACGACCAACTGCTGAACGAAACCAGGCTGGAAAACACCTACAATGCACCGGTAGAAGATAAGATCAATCCGTTCAGACAACCACACTATATATTGCTAAACCTGGCCATCGGAGGCACCAATGGGGGTGAACCTGATGATGCTGCTTTTCCACTTGTGTACGAAGTGGATTATGTCAGGGTATATCAGAAGAAACCTTAAAAACATTTCCCAAGGCGTTGCCATTGGATGGTGTGCTGCTGTTACCTCACACCTGTCTTCATTTTTTTGTCTTGACACAAAAAAACGAAGCAAAAAAAAGTCAAGACTGCGCCCGCTTCGCTCGAAAAATTAGCGCTCGAACAGCTAAATCGTCCAAACTCGCAACTTCGTTGCTCAGACAATGGACGATTTTTAACGCTGTTCTCACTTATTTTTCGGCTCACCGGACGAGGTCGGTCGCGCGCCATCAAACATATTACAAACCTGATGTTGATTTTTAAGCCGGTTCTTAGACGGAACTTATCAATCTGTGTAAATCTACCTGATCCGCGTCATCCGCGTGCATCTCCCAATGTTGAATACAATCCTAAAACTTCACACTTTTAGCCTTTCCGTTGTAGGATACTTTTTTGGTAAACTTTTTCGATTGTTCTGAACCTATACCATTTTTCGTATCCACAATAACGAAATTGAACTTCCTGGACTTCAGCATGCCGGGAAATTCACCTTCACGGCTGCCTATTGTCAGCGTACGGTTGGCATCATCCCAATTAAATTGGATGGTTGTATAAACACCCTTTTCGTAATTGTAGTTGTCGTTTTCGTCTTCATACAACACAAATTCACCATCAGCTCCCGGATAGATACGTATCTCTAAATTATCCCATTTCTTTTCGGCAGCATACTGTACTTTCGGACCGAAGGGCAAGATAGAGCCGGCACGTATGTACAACGGAATAATGTCGATAGGTACTTCCCTCTGAATGGTCTGCCCGCCTGCATGAACTTCTCCTGTCCAGAAATCTGTCCATGTAGTACCTGCCGGTAAATAAACATCTTGTGTTTTAATAACAGAGAAGTCTTCCACAGGATCTGCCCATCTGCGTCTGTTGGACTTTACGTACATGGGATCAGTAACGGGAGTAACCAGGAATGCCTTTCCAAACATATATTGATTACCAATATTATGCACTTTCGTATCCTCATTAAAGTCCATGAACAAAGCACGCAATATGGAGCCTGAATTACTGGTCACCTGCCAGGCTGTAGAGTACATGTATGGCAACAGTGCATAACGCAGGTTGATGTACTTCTCTTTGGTGTCATACACCCAATCGCCTTTTTTTCCTAAATTATAAATTTCTTTCTTAGCATCTGTTCCATGCGAACGCTGCATGGGTGTGAAAGTTCCATACTGAAACCAACGGGTGTACAACTCATGATAAGCTTTGTTTAAAGAACCGCCCTCGTAATCCCACAGAAAGAAGCCACCTATATCCGAGTTCCAATAAGGGATACCGGTTAATGAGAAGTTCAGTCCGGTGGGAACCTGTAACCTCAATGAGCCCCAGGTACAGGTAACATCTCCTGACCAGGTATTGGCACCATAACGTTGCTGACCGGCAAATGCACAGCGCGTTAACATATACACACGCTTATCTTCTGATACAGCACGTTGATTTGTATATATACCACCGTTGGTCATCAAAGGGAAAGCGTTCACAACACTGCGGTAAGTACCCAGGCCTGTCGGCACATCGAAATCCTTTTCTTGTACATTCAAATGATCCGGCTCGGTGGAATCCGTCCACCACGCATCAATCCCTTTTGAGAATAATCCTTTATTCAGGTGTTTCCAGTAAATATCACGGGCTTTTTCACTATAAGCATCATAAACTCTTACGCCTGAAAGTTTTGATAAATCAGGAGGCCATACTGAATATGCAGATTCAGGCCATGTGGTAAATTCCAGCAATCCGTCTATCTCTTTTAATTCTTTATATTGTTCGGTATCCGGACCAAAAGAAGCCCAGATTGAAATCATAATTTTGGCATTTTGACTATGAATGTGATCGATCATCTTTTGAGGATCCGGGAACTTGGGATTATCAAAATTCATGGAGTTCCAGTTGGTATTGGGTCCCCAATACTGCCAGTCCTGGATCACACAATCCAGAGGCACACCTAATTTACGGTAGGTGTCCACCACCTCCATGGTTTCTTCCTGCGATTGGTAACGCTCACGTGATTGGAAGAATCCGAATGTCCACAACGGGAACATAGGAGCCTGGCCGGTCAAATCACGAATTTGAGCAATCACCCCATCCGCATTTCCTCCATACATGAAATAGTAATCTATGCAATCCCCTACCTGCGACTCAAAAGACATTTCCTGCGGATTGTCGTTGTAGGTGGTCGGTGAACAATTGTCCCAGAACATACCATAACCCTTGGGTGATTGAATGATAGGCACACTGGCCAAAAGTGCACGTTGGCGCATGAAGTGCCGGTGATTACGCTGGTTTAATTGAGCAACCTGCTGCTGTCCCAATCCGTAAATTGCCTCATCCTTATCCAACAAAAAAGCTTGGCGAACGGTATAAGTCGCATTGCCCGCATCATTAAAAGGTGAGAACTGTGACCCGTAATCTTTTTCTGTGAATAACAGATCGCCATCAGGCTTCCGGAAAGAAACACGTCCCGTTACAGTATTGTACTCAACCCAGAGCACATTGGTTTTCAAATTAGCCAAATCTTGCTGCGAACTGATATTAACCTGAACCTGTTCAGGGGATTTGATCACTGACAAACTTTCCTTTCGGGGATTTAATCCTTCGGGAGATTTAAAAACACGCACAATACCCGGTGCATAAAACTCAATACTTACATCCATGGACTGCACCTGACCTTTGATGCCTTGGGCTGTTTTTTGGAAATCTTGAGCATTTACAGCTGTAAAAAATACGGCCGACAGCAACAATAAGCTGATTTTTCTTAGAAATTTAAAATGCATAAAATAAAAATTTAAAATTAAATAATTCGAATTGTATTTCAATCTTTGAGTCTGATTGACAAAGCCAACCTATCGCTTTTCCCGAAAGAAGGCTTGTCATCAGCATTATATATTATAAAATGATTTTGGAGCTTAACTGATAATCTCCGGTTTTGATAGAAACGATATACACACCGGCTGAAAGATTCAGTGCTGCCAAATTGATATTTGCATGTTGTACACCGGCTTTCAAAGTTTTAGTCAAGCGGTGCAATTCCCGACCGTTAACATCTACAATAGAAAACGTAATTTCATCCGACATGAACGCATTAAAGTTAACCTTCAATGTTTGACTAGCCCGATCAAACACCATCTTCACATCGTGATCAGACTTGACCGGCAGCACATCCGTGAGAGGTTTCGTTACCATCTCGTAACTCCTTCCAATGCGCAACTCGTCAAAACTTGCAGATACACCGGCAGTATTTCCGGAATGACAGACTATGCGATTAAAGCCGTTACTTAGGTCAATCGTAATTGAGGTCGCTGCTTCGGCAATATCCGGCTCAGCCGAAAGATCAGGATTGATCCACATATACGCCGGCACCTGAGAAAGATTGGCTGTAGCCTGAAGTTTAACAACAAGCAGCGTTGCAGGCAAATTAAAAGCACTGACAGTACTTAATCCACTGGCAGTGCTTACCACACTAAGTCCCAACACACTTTTCTCCCAATCCTTTCCAATTAAAAGCCTTTCCCGGGTACCATCAAATAAAGAAATCCCCTGCCAGGTAGCTGCTATTGAGCCCGGATTGTCAATTTCAATCAGAAAACTTATCCAGATATCCTCATCAGCAACTGTCCAACCGGGACTTAACTCACGTGCGACACGAAGTCCTTGAGATGAGCTTAAGTTCAATAATAACTTGTTACCGATCGCAGGTGTTCCTTCACCACCGGCACCACTGACAATCGTGGCATCTGATTGTGTGCCTTCATATACTGTCCAGGGGCCTTTCCATCCATTCCCGGCTTCGCCTTGATTATGCAGGCCGCCAACGGGATAGTCAAAGGATTCTGTAACAAAATTTATTTCCGTTTGAGAATCTTCCTTCTCAACAATTAAACGCTCGGGATCAAAATCTACGATCACTTCATTTCCTACGTAATGAACTACTGTGTCGAATGCTGTGGAAATATCCAGGCCGACTCCATTGGATTTATCAACCAGAACTATTTTGAATGTGCGCTCCGTAAGCATACCTTCAAATGAGCCTTCTCTTTGTCCTATGGTTAATTTTCCTTCATCATAATTAAATTGGAAAGGAATTTTAGCATAGGCTCCGTCTTCATAATTATAGGTATCTCCCTCGTCCTCATACAGAACGAATTCACCATCAGCACCTTTATAAACGCGGATTTCCAAAGGATCAACAGCTTCTGATGCATATTGGATAAACGGTCCCATGGGTATGATAGACCCCGCCTTCACAAATAAAGGTATGATGTCCAGGGGAGCCGGAGCCGATATGTTTTTTCCGCCTGTATGATATTCACCGGTCCAGAAATTTACCCAATCACCTTGAGGCAGGTACACAAAACGCTCTGTCGCTCCCGGGGTTGTAACGGGATTCACCATCAAAGCAGGACCAAGCATAAATTGATTATCTATATTTCTCACCCGGGTATCATTACGATAATCCATGATCAGATGACGCATCATCGTATAATTTTCATGGGTTACTTTTCCGGCCAAAGAATAGATATAGGGCATCAATCTGTAACGCAGGTTATCAATTTTTGCAAGATTTGCAATGGTTGATCGCCTCAATGTGGATGAAGACACCAATGATTTTTCACCTTGTCCGTGAATTCTGAATATCGGACAAAAAGCCCCGTATTGAAACCAGCGTACCATCAATTCATTATTTTCCAGAGGATACCAGTCTATATAAAAGTATCCGCCTATATCCGTAGTCCAGTAAGGCATACCGCTCAGGCAGAAGTTCAATCCGGCTGACAATTGAGTTTGGAAATCATACCAGTTGCTGTTAATATCACCCGACCATACTGCGGTCGCATAACGTTGTTGTCCCGAAAAGGCCGACCGGCTGAGTACAAATGCCCGTTTGTCGGGAATATCTTTTCTCCAGCCACGATAAAAACCTGAAGTGTGTTCAATGGGATAGGTGTTATAATAGGTTACTCCGTAACCCTTTGCTGTCATAAAATTCTTGCGTTCAACAGCATCCGGGTACCCCTGAGGCTCATTATTATCAGCCCACCAGGCATCCCAACCATAATTGGAGAATAATTGAGTTTTCAACTGATTCCAGTAAATCTCTTTTGCTTCATCATTGTGCGGGTCGTAAAAATGATGTGACCCACCACTGGGATAGAGAGCACCTATATTTTCAAAAGCAGAAAAATTGCGCGCGTTCCTGTGGAAAACAGGCCAGATTGATATCATGGTGTGAACATTCAGGGCATGCAGCGAATCAACCAAAGCTTTAGGATCCGGATATCGGGTCGGATTCATGATGTGTGACCCCCAGGGATCAGGTGTCCAGTAATCCCAGTCCTGCACAATACAATCTAGAGGAAATCCCTTTGCCCTGTAATTGTTTACCATGGTGAGCAATTCCTGGGCAGAACCATATTTATCCTTAGATTGGAACAGACCATAAGCCCACTTGGGGAACATGGGAGCCGCTCCTGTAGCAATTCTATACTGATTGATAACATCATCAGGTTCCGGACCATACATGAAATAATAATTGACCATGGATCCACTTTCAGAGTTAAACTGGTAACGGGAATTATTGGCAATATTGGCTGAAAAGACCGTTTGTGAATAATTGTCCCATAACAATCCGTATCCCTTAGTTGACAGCAGGAATGGCAAAGCAACCTCCTTGTTTTGTTGGTCTAGGACCACCTGATGTCCCTTGTGATTCATGATCCTTTGCTGATGCTGACCCAAACCGTACAATGCTTCATCCTCCGGAGATTCAAAAACCGCTTTACATTGGTTGGTCTCAAAACCTAAAACAGTTACAGGTGTGATATTTTTTTCAGATTCAGCCAGCAGAAGATTTCCCGCGCTGTCGTAATATTTCAAAAGACAGGTCAGTTTTGAGATCTCTACTACTAACTTTTCAGTTGTGATGGTAATGCATTCATCTGATTCTTCAACTTCAAAGGAAGGAATATCCCAGGTTCTTTCAACTATAATGGAATCTTTCAGGGGCAATGGCGACTTATTGGCAAGTGTTACTTCAACAATGGCCGGAGAACAAATTTTGACTTGCATGGAACCGTTGGGCACAATCATTTCCACTCCATCTTCCGTAAGCCGGTACGATTCTTCCAGCAACTCATAATCAATGGTATATGTTTTAGTTGTGGTACCATCTATGGAAGTAACAACCAACTCAGAAGACAGGATACCTGAAGAGATGTCCACCTCGTCATCACCCGTAACGGTCTGCCCCTCCACCTGGAACAAAACTGTGGGTTTAACTTGTTTGGTACCTGCAGGCAAAGTAGCAGTATAGTGCGTAGTATCCGGATTGAAAGGTTTATTCAGTGAACCGCTACTCAAAGAGATACCCTTCAATTCAGCTACTTTCGATACTTCAAATAATTGAAAATGATCAAACTTGAAGAAACCTTCGTCCCTTTTAGGTGCTACGAGGGGAAACACAAAGCCTTGGGTAGTATTTCTACCACTCACCTTAAATCCGATTTTTAAGGTACCATCCTCAACACGGGTAACAACAGACATGGGCTTAAAAGGTCCATTTTCTGCCGATGACTCAGCGTGTCCGGCGAAAGTATAAGTTTCTCCCAAACCCTCCAAAACTGAAAGGTTATGTTCCGAATAACTTGGAGCTGATTCCACACCGTACAACTGTGAGCTTAAATTAGCAAACAAACGCTGATTTGAAAGGCGATTTACGCTCACTGTTGCCAAGGCTCTGACCTGGTAATAACCGGATTCAAGTCCGGTAATAACTTGCGAACATTCGGCATCAGCAATGCCGTCGTTCCAAATGCCGCAGATATAATTTCCATCCTTGGTGAGATCACCATCGGTATTGGGACCTAACCAGGAGTATCCGCTCGCTCCGTGCCATGTCCAGCCGGATAAGTTACCGGTCTCGAAGCTTGGATTTGTTATTTTATGGCTCATGTCAACTTGAGCCATCAAGTTGCCCATCACCAATAGTCCGGGCAACACCAATTGCAAGATTGATTTATGTGTTTGTTTCATGTTTGTGTTTTATTAGTAAAAATTTGTGACAGTAATGACAAATATAGCAAATAAACAGGATGTGGCAGCGTTTCTATCCAATTCCCATTAACATTTTCTGATCTGTATGTAATGCGTGTAAAAAAGATTGTAGTAATTCATGGCTGAAAGCCCGGCAATTATGTTTTGCAAATTTAAATCAAAGTCCAAAGATAGCAAATTTCAAAGGGTTAGCACAGTTGTATTTCAACAACATTTAAATTATCTTTGCATTGCTTGAATTTTCAAGTAGAGCATTATTAACTTTTTTTTCTACACAGACCATGAAAATCAATTTTTTAACTCCATTTTTATTTTTTATTTGTTTCGGTTTCGCAAATGCTCAACATGCTAATATCTACATAGATAGCTCCCAAAAAGGAGCCGATGTCCCTAAAAGTTTATATGGAATTTTTTTCGAAGAAATCAGTCACTCCGGCGATGGCGGTTTATATGCCGAGCTGATCCAAAATCGCGGCTTTGAAGAACATGTGTTGCCATCAGGCACTACCTACAGGGATGGCAGGGCATGGGCACCTTCGAAACCCGACTATTTTAGTGGTCAGATAAAAAACTTCAGTGTTTCCTGGGATATCGAAAGATTAAAATATACGGCCTGGAGCCTGGTTCAGAGTAAAGCAGAAGCTTCAATGACTGTTGTAAACGAGTATGTTTTGCATGAGAACACACCTCATTCCATGAAAGTGGAGATCAGCAATGTACAAACAGGTGGTTATGCTGCCCTGCAAAACTCAGGATATTGGGGTGTACCACTGAGAAATGGCGAAGTCTACAAACTTAGATTTTATTTGCGCTCCTCAGACTATGATGGAACAGTTCAAGCCAGAGTAATAGAAGGCAGTACGGTCATGCTGCAAAAAGAATTCAATGTTGACAAGACAGGTGAATGGAAAGAATACACGGCTGAAATTACGGCAACGGGAACTACCAACACCGGCGTATTTCAATTGAATTTTTCAGCGCCCGGCACTGTTTGGGTTGACTATGTGTCGCTATTTCCCAAGGATACTTATAAAGGAAGGGAGAATGGATTACGCAAGGATGTTGCACAAATGCTTGCTGACCTGAAACCTGCATTTATGCGATGGCCCGGAGGGTGTATTGTTGAGGGCATCACCATAGAAAACAGGGTAAAGTGGAAAGAAACTTTGGGTGATCCCATGACACGCCGCGGAGAGTGGAACCGCTGGGGATACCGCTCCACCTATGGCTTTGGATATCATGAATTTTTACAGCTTTGCGAAGATATGGGAGCAGATGCCATGTATGTTGGAAATGTCGGAATTTCCTGTATGTTCAACAATGGCGATTATGTGGAAAAATCCGAATTGCCTGCTTTCATACAGGATATCCGGGATGCCATTGATTATGCCATAGGTGATGAAAATACAGAATGGGGTGCAAGACGGATCGCCAACGGACATCCGGAGCCTTTTCCCCTGAAATATGTTGAACTGGGCAATGAACAATGGGGTCCTTTCTATCCTCCCATTCATGATATCTTTTATGGAGTCTTAAAGCAGGAATACCCGCAAATTACTTTTATCAGCACCTTGCAGGTAGATTTAGACGCCTACAGCATGAACGAAGCCGACATGATAGACCCTCATTATTATCAGACAGCGGAATGGTTTTATGACAACACGCATTATTGGGATATGGTCAAGCGGAAAGACTATAAAGTGTATGTAGGAGAATACGCCTGTAACCAAAATGTTGGTGCCGGGCATATGGGAGCCGCATTAAGCGAAGCAGCTTATATGATTGGCATGGAACGCAATTCAGACATGGTGACCATGTCGTCTTATGCCCCCCTGATTGAAAACAACAACCTGCGAAGCTGGCCCACCAATATGATTTGGGTAAAGAATGAAGGTGTAGTTGGTCGTTCTTCCTATTATGTACAACAACTGTTTGCCAATCATCTGCCTGATTACAATCTGCAATCTACATTGGTCTTGAATGAAATGCAACCGGCCACTCAAGGTCGTGTTGGCTTAGGAACCTGGGAAACGCAGGCTGTTTACAAAAATTTCAGTATAAAAAAACATGATGGGTCCGAATACTTTTATCAGGGTGATTTTGTCAACCAACAATCTGATTGGGAGGTTTTTCAAGGCAATTGGAATTTTTCAGATAGTACTTACATTCAGCAAAGCATGGGCACACGCTGTATCAGCATGATGAATGAATGGATGTATAACGATTGTGCCATTGAAGTGCAAGCCAAAAAAACGGGTGGAAATGAAGGATTCTTGTTGGTATTGGGTGTACCCGTCGACAACCTGGACTTACATTATCAGGTTAATTTGGGAGGTTGGGGCAACAGCCGGTCAGCCATCGAGATTGTAAAAAACGGTGTGGGCTCTGTCATCAGCGAGCCGGTTCCTTTTAAAATCGCAAACGATCAATGGTATGACATTAAGGTAGTGGTTAAAAATGGCAATCAAATAACCTGTTATGTGGATGGTGAATATATTATGGGTGCCGCAATGAACCCTACCGGTGAAATACAAGCAATAGCAGGCTATGATGAAGAGCAGGGAGAAGCCGTTATTAAAATAGTTAACGGCACCACGACAGCAAAAAGATTCAACATCAAATTAAACAATAAAAATATTGAACCAAACGGTAAAGTAATTTTCCTGGCGTCGCCAGTGTTGGAGATTGAAAATTCATTTTCTAACCCCACATTAATTTCACCGAAAGAGCTCAAGTTCACAAACTTCTCTTCAAACTTCAACTACTGGATCAGACCGACTTCTGTAACTGTTTTCCGTATCAAATGCGATAAGGAAGCAGATGGTGACATGGTGGTTCCCGCCTGGTATTCGGACAGTCCCATACCTGTCAATCCTTCAGGCATAAGTGAACTGGATCATTCATCTACAATCAACATCATCAATGTCGGCCCGAATGTATGGGAAGTTCAAGCCAACAACCAACAAATCAAAAACATATCGGTTTATGACATTAAAGGTGCACTGATGATGGATCAGCATGTTGGTAAAAACCGACTTCCGTTGATCAATTTGAGTCAGGCAGAGAAGGGATGCTACATAGTTGAAATCCTCGGCAATGACGGACAACATGTAAAGGAAAAGTTGATGGTGATGTGATGTTTGCCGATATGATTTGATTACTTCAAACTTGACACTACTTGTCCAAAGCTTACAATCGCATCAGGATTGAACTTTTCACTATTCATGTATTCGAGCAGAGACACCAGTAATTGTCGGGCTGCCGGTCTTTCCTCTATGTTGGTTGACAGATCGCATGAAGCGAACAGGACTTTCCCTTCGCCGACTTTCCCCTCATAAATCATGGCTAGTCTTCTGTTGTTCACAAAATTATCAACAACTTCAACCAATGGTGAACCTCCTTGTACGCCGTCAAATATCACGGTGGTCGAATGCTTGATGATATCCCACCATTGCCAGTTGGTATGCATATCCGTTGGAAACTGAGCGAATGCTGCATGAGCAGGATTACACAAAATGCCCATAGTGGCAGCTTGTTTCGGGAAATGTACCGGGCTCCAAAAGACCGGCACAAACCTGCCTTCAATTCCTTGGATCGATTTATAATCAGGATTATACAAAACGGTTTCGCCCATTTCGAGCCAGTGCGAGGCTTCATCCAACTTCCTTGTGTATTTTACTTTTCCAAAATCAACAGCTAAATCATCCGGATAAACCCAAAAGTTCCATTGATTTTGATAGGGCAGATTTTTCAAAGAAACCCTCACGGTCAATTTAGAAGCCTGCTGAACAAAATCTAAAGGCACACTGATTTCATGCAGGTCAGCATTATACCCCAATTTTAAATCTACCGTAAAACTTCCTGATTGAATGATTTGAGTGCCATTCATCAGTTGCCACTCTACAACCTGTCCTTTCAGGTCTTGATCTGAAAAATTACTCATATCAACGGTTGCATCAAAATTTTCACGGGTTGTATATACTGCTTTCGGGAAGCGTATCAAGGGTACCACATCATTGCATGCATAACGAAATTCCTCCGGACTAATAATTCCTTTATTATCCCAGAAGACATCCAACAATCCCACAAGTGCGGTTCCTTGTCCGGGAAAATCATGCAGATCCAACAACTGGAAACCACTAATTCCATCAGTTTTGATAGCCCGTTCAATTTCTTCTTTGTATAAGATAGAAGCCAATTTCCCGGAGGCTTGCGTAAATAATTGGGCTTTTTCTATCATTCCTTTCTGTTCAAGGTCTGCTTTTACAGCCAGGAAGTTCAACGGCAAAAGTACTCCCGTATATTTAGGTATTTCATCCAAATTAGGGTACACGGCATATTGCCCGATTTCGTGGGTAATGATCGGAACCTGAGCACCTTCAATGGACTTCACATAGTCAGTATTGAAAGCAGGAGGCCAGTCATTAAATACACCTTGTCCCCTCACCCACCCTTTGTGAGTCCATTGGGTTACAAAAAAATCGTCTTCGGGCTCAGGCCATATTCCATGTCCGGGTTCAAAGGTAAAAGAGGTGGTTGTGTACAAATGTCTTTTATCTTTTGCTTTCAGGTACTTGACTAAATTCTCCAGGATCGACATATCCCCTTGCAACTCATTACCCATGCTCCACATGCAAAAGGATGGATGATTGCCGTATTCCCGTATGATCCTGTCTGCCTCAGCATACATAAAATCGACAGTTGAAGCACTTTCTCCCACATTCAGCGTCCACACCGGCAACTCAACTTGCAGATAAAAGCCCATTTGGTCGGCTGCCTGAAACGCTGCTTTTGGGGGACACCAGGAATGAAAACGTAAATGATTCAATCCCCATGCTTTAGCAGTTTTGAACACTTTCATCCAACCGGATTGAGTCATGGGTGGATAACCGGTAAGGGGGAAAATGTTGCATTCCAAAGTACCTCTCAGGAAAAGGGGTCTCCCATTGATAGTCAGTTGAGATCCTTTACGCTCAAAAGCACGCATACCAAAATCCGCATTTTTTGAAGATGTTGTTTTCTCTGTAATTACAGCTACCTGCAGTTCATACAATTCGGGACTGTGTTCGCTCCAGCACTTTACATCTTCACCCATGAGATAATCAAGACTATGAACGGAAGAACCCACAGGAATTTCAATGCTGTCTTTTATTAAATGCAAACGTTTACCTGAACTTTTATGCCGGGCTTGTATTTCCAAATATCCTACAGCAGCTTCCTCAAATGTGTTTTCAATGCTCACATCAACATGAGCAATATTTTCCTCAAGATCAGGGTTGATGAAAACATCGGCAACAAAAACAGGATCAAATGCCTGCAATTTTATATCTCCTATGATCCCATTCCAAATGATCTGGGTATGATTGGTATAAGCATGTGCCAAATCGTTGACGCTGGTATCAAATTGTTTCCGGTTATCAACCTGAATGGTGATTCTTTGCTTCTTTCCGGGAATTAAATGAGCCGTCAAATCATAAATATGAGGAGCTATCAAACTATTTTGTATTTGTTCAACCTTAACACCATCAACCCATACTTTGGTTTGCCATATCACCCGTTCTAAACTCAATCGTATTTGCTTATCAAGCCAGTCTTTAGGTACAACAACTTCCCTGGAATACCAGGCAGCACCCAAATAACTGTTTTTTCTGGTCAGATAAAGCAATTGAGGTTTTTCCAGCCGTGGCTCCAAGGTGTTCGGAATACCTAAGCCGGCATCATCCATTGTACCCGGTAGCTGAATGACTTGGTCAAAGTCCCGGTCATACCATCCAAACACTTCACCATCATCCAGGCTGTCTAACCTAACAGTCCATTCACCGGAAAGGTCCAAAGTATTTCTATCCTTCTGTTGGCAGGAAATGAACATAATTGAAACAATTAAAATTTGTACACAGGTACAAAGCTTTGAATTTAAATAGGTAATTATCATGATATTAATGTGTTAAAAGTTTCCATTATTGTTTTTTATTTTGACCGAAGCAAAAAAGTGATGACTGTGCCCGCTTCGCATTCCCCTTCATTTTTTTGTCTTGACACAAAAAAACGAAGCAAAAAAAAGTCAAGACTGTGCCCGCTTCGCTCGAAAAATTAGCGCTCAAACAGCTAAATCGTCCAAACTCGCAACTTCGTTGCTCAAACAAGGACGATTCTTAGCGCTGTTCTCACTTATTTTTCGGCTCATCGGTCAAGGTCGGTCGCGCCATTCAATCATTCAATCCCGGATCACGCACCCCGTAAATCCGGAACGCCTGGAAACCACAATGATACAAAAATAAGGTGAATTCATGAAAATAAAAATGTAAAAAACAAACCAAAGCATGTGTTATTTAATGATTCACTACTTTTCTTGAATTCCAAGAAACTGACAATATTGATTTGTTATCAACAGTTTAGTATATTTGGAACCTCTTTATTAGTCATATTAAATTGGCATTTTTTCATGGAAAAAACCTGGAGATGGTTCGGTAAAAAAGACAAAATCACTTTGGACATGCTCCGCCAAATTGGTGTTGAAGGTGTGGTCACGTCTTTATACAACATTCCTAATGGTGAAGTATGGAATTACGAAACCATACTTGAATTGAAGCAATACATTGAAAGCAACGGTCTGAAATGGTCGGTGGTTGAAAGTTTGCCGGTTAGCGAAGCCATTAAATATGGAGGCGCCAACCGTGAGGCATCGATTGAAAATTATAAAATCAGCCTGGCCAATTTGGGTAAGGCAGGCATTAAAACAGTTTGTTACAATTTTATGCCTGTTATTGACTGGGTCAGAACAGATTTGGAATATCCCCTTGAAGACGGCACTTATTCTCTTTACTACAATCATATACACTTTGCCTATTTCGATTGCATGATTTTGAAGCGAAAGAATGCAGAGCAAGATTATTCACCGGAGGTGATAGCTAAAATCCGTGCCTTGGATCAGATCATTACTGAAGCAGAAAAATCACGCTTGATTGACACCATCATAGTGAAAACACAAGGATTTATCCATGGTAATATCCGCGAAGGAGACCAAAATCCTGTAGAAATTTTTCGGCAACTTCTGAACTTATACGAAGGCACAGACAAAAATGCTTTAAGGGAAAACTTAAAACATTTTTTGTCTGAGATCATGCCTGTGTGTGATATTTACGAAATCAACATGTGTTTGCATCCGGATGATCCTCCTGCAACTGTGTTTGGATTGCCACGCATCGTCGGCAATGATGAGGACATCACATGGATATTAAATGCCGTGGACAACCCACATAACGGATTAACATTTTGTGCCGGATCGTTGAGTGCAGGCTTGCAAAACGACGTGGTACAATTGGCAAAAAAACACGTTTCCCGTACACATTTTGTTCATTTGAGAAGTACTGAAATTCTTCCAAATAGAGATTTTGTTGAAGCCGATCACCTACGGGGTCGGGGAAACCTGATAGAACTGGTACGTATATTCGAAAAGGCAAATCCGAACTTACCCATGCGTGTCGATCACGGAAAAACGATTTTGGACGACAAAGGGAAAGGACATAATCCCGGCTATCCGCTCTATGGCAGGATGTACGCCATGGCACAATTGGATGGCGTGATGGAAACTGTCAAAGATGAAATCCGTCAGGGTCTGATTTGATATCGCTTTCCTGCCACCGCATCCAGGGTCAGCACATAAAACCCATGCTCATCCGGCTGAGCCTGTTGTTTCCCCATCCGGAACGGATTTTTGGCTATCACCTTAGTAGCGCCGGTGGTATTTGCCTTGATAACCGCTGATCTCAACTGTTGATTTTCCCATTGAATAGCCAATTCAAAATTTCCGCGGGCTTTCAATCCCTGAACTGATCCTTCAGACCAGGATGACGGCAATGCCGGTAAGAGTCGTATCTCATTTTCAGTAGATTGCAATAACATTTCAGCAACGGCAGCAGTACCGCCAAAATTACCATCTATTTGGAAAGGCGGATGGGCATCCCACAAATTGGGATAGGTTCCTCCACCGCTTCGCTTGTCAGGTCCTGAATACCCATCGGGATCTACATACCGCAACAACTCCCGGTACATCTTGTAGGCCCGGTCTCCATCCCATAATCTTGCCCATAAATTAATACGCCAACCCTTAGACCAACCGGTGGTTTCATCACCCTTGATCTCTAAGCTGACACGACAGGCCTCGGCCAAATCAGGGGTGGTCGCAGGAGTAATGTGGGCTCCGGGATGAAGTCCGAACAAATGCGTCTGGTGACGGTGTCTGGGATCTTCATCTTCCCAGTCGTGATACCATTCCTGCAAATTGCCCTTTTTACCTATACGGTAGGGGTACAATCTGCCAAGCGCGTCCGACATCTTTTCGGCAAAATCATGATCAACATCCAAAATTTCAGTGGCACGAATGGTATGGGCAAACAGCTCCCTGATCATTGCCAAATCTGCTGTTGCGCCGTATAAAGTTGCCGCACGCTGTCCATCGGGAGTAATAAACCTGTTTTCAGGTGAAGTTGAGGGTGAGGTTATCAAATAACCATGTTTGTCCTCCACCATCCAATCTAAACAAAACTGAGCTGCTCCCTTCATAAGCGGATAAGCATAATCACGCAGGTACTCATCATCTTTATTAAACAGATAATGTTCCCACAAATGGGTACTGATCCAGGCTCCACCCATATTCCAGTTCGCCCATGATGCATCTCCGGTGCCAAAATCACCCACCTGATTGGTTATCGCCCAAATATCCGTGTTATGCGCCAAACACCAGCCACCGCAGTCAAAGAAAGTTTTTGCAGTAACAGCTCCGGTTTGTGCCAAGTTTCCGATAAAGCCTAACAAGGGCTGGTGCATCTCCGCAAGGTTACATACTTCCGCAGGCCAATAATTTTCTTCCACATTGATGTTGGAAGTGTAGTTGCAGCTCCAGGGTGGACGCATGTACGGATTCCAAATTCCCTGTAGGTTAGCAGGAACCTTGGGTGTACGCGAAGAAGCAATCAGCAGGTAACGTCCAAAATTAAAATACAAAGTTTCCAGTTGTTTATCTTCCTCACCTCTGGCATATCGTTTCAAGCGTTCGTTGGTTGGCAAATCCGGAGCTGTCGATTCTCCCAGATCCAATTGTACGCGCTTATAATACTTTTGATAATCAGCAATATGATTTTTCAATATGGTTTTATATTTTTTATTCAACGCCTGCTCCATCTGCCGGCTCGCAATCTTCTGATTATCCAAACCTTCTTTTGCCGGGTCTTTATCAAAACCGTTGAAACTGGTTGCCAAGGAAACATATAATTCAACAGCGTTCGCATCTTTGACAATTAAAGATGAATCTGTTACTATTACTTCTCCGCCTTTATTCAAAACATTGAACAAAGCAGAAAAACGCATTCCCCGATTTTCATCAAAACGTGTCGGATTTTCAATATTGTAATAATTGGGCGCATTGTAGTAAGGCACATAACCATGAGCAGACAATTGTTTGTTGTCAACTGACAAGCGATACTTTTGAGGACTCCTGAACTTCAATTCGAATGCAACCGCACCCTTTTTATTTGCCGATAACTTGATCACCATTATCTGGTCAGGATGAGAAACAAAGTATTCACGTTTGTAATTCACTCCCTCACATTGGTACGAAACACGGGATACTGCCGTTGACAAATCCAGATCACGCCTGTAACCGGAAATATCACCTTTGTGGTCAAAACTCAGATACAAAGTACCAAGTGGCGCATACGACGAAGAAAAAACACCTTGCATTTTTCTGTTCAACCGATCGGCCAAACGATAATTTTCATTTTCCAAAGCCTCGCGAATTTCGGGCAGATGTTTGTAAGCTTCGGGATTCATGTAAGGATCAACCGGCTCTCCCGCCCACAGGGTGGCGTCATTTAAATAGATAACTTCTGTATCTGTTCTGCCAAATACAGTGGCCCCTGCCTTACCATTACCCAACATCAAAGTTTCTTCAAAAAACTTTGCCGGTTTATCAAACCAAAGGGTTTCCGCAGGATTTGCCAATAAAGTTAATGAAAACAGGAAAAAACAAGCTGATAACAATACTTTCTTCATGATATAAAATATGATAACTAATGAGACACAAGTTGCAAAATTACAGCATAATTTTTATATAAAAAAATGGTAAAAATTCAATTGTAAACTGTAAATCGTCAATTGTGGTGCTTCATATCCAACTTGATTTTCATTAAGTCATCCAGTTCATGCACCGGTCTTTCAATTTCATGTGGAATAACTTGATTTGAGAATGTTTGAAAATAGAGTAAACAGGCATCTTTCCACCACACCGCATCTTTTGCCTGGATCCTGAGTTTCGATTGAACCAGGCGGAAACGTTCCGGATCTACGTATTTTTCGAGCTTATCCCATTGTTTCTGAAACTCCCTGACCTGCTGAACACCGGCATCATAGTGATAACACATTTCATCCCAGAGCGTACGACCGCTTTTCATTGGGTAATTCCAGGGAACGTGATGAAACCACAAGAGGTATTTTTCCGGACAGCTTTCCAGGCTATTGAATTGCTCCTTTAAGGGAGAAAAGTATTGAGCAACCGCATTGCTGCCGGACGAGCTTCGGTCAAAACCAATTCCTTCTTCATCAGCCTGATGATAGTATTTAGGCAGCCAGTCGGGTCGCGCTCCCGGAACATCGCACCAAGGCTCCGGTCCGTAATGATGCCCCCAGGCAAACTGATGATGCAAGCCCAAAGGCATCATATAACTCACGGCTGTTTCCCAGGATTGGAGCATGATGGATCTTGCGGGAGCTACAAACGCTTCTTCTTTGGTAAAAGTTTGTTTCAGCCATTCGTCAGCAATCCGATCGGAACTTAGTCCGGGATCCCATGCCAACCGTCCGAATGCATACCAGTTTGCCTGAGCAAAAGGATGTCCGCACCAATTGATATCTTCACCGGTATTGGCTACCCCCGCTATGGCTGTCAGTCGGTGAGGAAAAATTGAACCGTTGGTGACTTGAGCAACAGTAGAACCTTCACCCTGACAATAAGTGTCGCTGTCGAAAAACTCTTTCCACTGAGGAGCTAAGAACACCAGGTGATTGGAAAAGCCCAGGTATTCCTGGGTAATCTGCAATTCAGGCATCAGGGGCGTTTGAGACATATTACCGAATAACGGGTTAAAAGGCTCCCGCGGTTGAAAATCGACCGGCCCATTCTTTACCTGTAAAATGACATTATCACGAAACTGTCCGTCTAAGTGCACAAACTCACGGTAAGCCTGTTTGGCTCTGTCGTCCTGATCGGGATTATAGACAAATGCCCGCCACATCACGATGCCGCCGTAGGGTTTCAATACATCTGCCAACAAGTTGGCACCGTCGGCATGCGTACGACCGTAATCCTGCGGTCCGGGTTGTCCTTCTGAATTGGCTTTCACTAAAAAACCTCCAAAATCAGGGATCAAACGATAGATTTCCTGTGCTTTGTTTTTCCACCACCGGATCACGGCAGGATTCCAGGGGTCAGCATCTGCCAGATCATCCAACACCTTGGGAGAAGCCATATTGACAGAAAGATAGACTTTGATTCCGTAAGGGCGGAACACATCGGCAATTACACGGACTTTCTGCAAATACTCTGTTTTCAGGATATCCGGTGAGGCATTTACATTATTTAGCACCGTACCATTGATGCCTATCGAAGCGTTGGCACGGGCGTATTGCTCATACCGGGGTGATATTGTTTCCGGTAACTCTTTCCACTTCCATAAAGAATAGCCGGCGTAACCACGCTCTATGGTTCCATCCAAATTATCCCAATGATTGAGTAATCGCAAGGCATAAGCAGGCTGTTCTTGGATTTTAAAGGATTGACTTAAGTTTTCTGTTTCTTGTAAACGCAGCAAATGATAAGCTCCGTAAAGCAATCCGATATCTGATGCAGCCCGAATGGTGACTTGACTGTCGTAGTCGCCCTCTATCCGGAAGCCATCGCATGCCAAAGTCTTATCCTTAATTTTGAGAAGCTTTACAGGGGCACCTTTCCAATAGGATTCCAATTCTTTGACGGCAATGGATACGGTTTCACTTTTGACCTTAGTCTGAATTACAGCCGGTTGTTCCTGATACGAATCAGGCAGCCAAAGTCGGCTGCCATCTTCAGCATACAGGTTCAATATGCCTATCAGACTTATCAGAACAAAAAACTTTCTCATCTTCTCATTCAGAACCATCCATGGTAATGATCCTGCCGTTTTCGTCATACTTTAGCTCCCTCACCTTCAAACTTCTTAACCAGGTTTTGCCACCGGAGGGCACGCAGTCGTGGTAGAAAAGATACCATTTCCCCTTAAACTCAACAATGGAATGATGGGTAGTCCAACCAAGCACCGGCGTCAAGATAACCCCCTGATAGGTAAACGGTCCGTAAGGATTATCCCCAATTGCATAACATAACAAATGGGTGTCTCCCGTTGAATAAGAGAAATAATATTTACCCTTGTAATAATGCATCCATGATGCCTCAAAAAACCTGCGTTTGGTGTCTCCTGCTGTGAGCGGCTTTCCCTTTTCATCCAAAATAACCACATCGCACGGTTCTTCGGCAAACTCCAGCATATCCTCACGCATGCGTACTACTTTTGCACATAAAGCCGGCTCATCTCCTTCCGGAAGCCGGGCGCACTCCAAAGCCTTGTTGTTGCGGTACCGTTGCAACTGTCCACCCCAGATCCCACCGAAGTACATATAGTGATGCCCGTCCCGGTCATGCCAGAGACAGGGGTCCATGCTGTAACTTCCCTTGATGGGGTTATCTTCCGGAATAAAAGGACCTTCCGGTTTATCGCTGATGGCAACACCCAATCTAAAAATATCGTTTTGGTCTTTCAGCGGAAAGTACATATAATACTTGCCATTTCTGAAAGCTACATCCGAATCCCACAACTGGCGACCGGCCCAGGGGATATCTTTCACATCCAGCACCTTGCCGTGGTCTGTAACTTCTCCGTGTTCTACGTCATCCAAAGAAAACACATGGTAATCTTTCATATCGAAATGATCCCCATTGTCATTTTCAGGAATACCGCTTTCTCTGTCATGCGAAGGATAGATATACAAACGGCCGTTAAACTCATGTACTGCCGGGTCGGCCATATAATCACCCGGAACTAAATATCTTGGTTTTTGCATATGATTATAATTTTTAATTGTTATCGTATAGCACTTCTGATGAACAGATTGATTCAATCAATTACCGTCCGTCCAACACGGACTGGATGAATATAATTTATTTCGCTCTGTTTTCTATTTCTATGTTAATTTTATCTATGGTTTCATCATCCAATTCATATTTAGAGATGACAAACATGGCGACAAGCAGTAACGCAGCAGGTATTACCGCTACCAACCAAAGAATGCCCTGCTGAGTAAAAGCAGATTGCGATACGGCATTGGTTTCATCAAAACCGACATACGCCAGCACTAATCCGGGAACCACGCCTCCCAAAGCCATACCTGCTTTGAAAAAGATACCGGTCAAAGCATTGACAATACCTGATATCCTTCGTCCTGTAGTGTATTCGCCATAAGAAATAACTTCCGGAACCAATGCCCACATATAACCGGTTGCGACAATCACTCCGGTGGATTTAACAAATTGAGCGACCAACACCAACCAAACCTGATTTTTCAGGGCAGGAACCACGGAAATAATGTACAGCATGGCCATCCCCAAAATGGCAACGGAAAGGAAGACATAAAACATTTGTTTTTTACCGATTGCCCTCTTGATAGCCGGAACCATGGGCATAAAGATAAAGGCGGGGATACTCCCCAAGGCTGCAAAATAGGGCAGCATATCGGGTGCTTCTACATTATAGATCATATAATACGAGCCGGCTGAGTTTCCAATAGCCATCATGGCAAAAGCGGTGATAAAGAAAAATGCCAACACACGTAAAGGCCGGTTTCTTTTAAATTCCGTCCAAAGGTCCGATACTTTTACTTCGGCAGTTTGAGCATGATCCATCACCACCCGCTCTTTGGTTTGAGTGAAGCAGAATATCAGCAATGCCAGGCCGACCAGGGCATAAATGGTCATGGTGATAAACCAGGCATCTCCCGACGTGGGTGAATTGATTTTATGATCGGGAGAAAAATAAGCAACCAAAATGGGGACACCGTAAGCAACCGCCAGCCCACCCAGATTGGCTAAGAACATCCGTACTGATGTCAGGGTAGTTATTTCGTCCGTATCACGCGTCAAAGAGGCATTCAAAGCACCATAGGGTACGTTGACCAGGGTGTAAAACATGGACAGACCAACGTAAGTGACATAGGCATAAAGCAGTTTATACGAAACCACAAACTCCAACCCAAAAAGATTCATTTGATGCGATCCGGCAACGCCTGCGAAGCCATTCCAAAAGCACAAAATGGCAAAACCCGTCAAGGGGATTCCCCCTAATATGAGATAAGAACGGTATTTCCCCATTTTGGGATTCCGCTTGTCCACAAAGGCACCCACGATGGGATCCCAAAGTACATCCACCAAACGCACCACCAGAAACATGACGGCAGCCTGAGCAGCAGGCAATCCAAACACATTGGTATAAAAAATCAATAAATACTGGGCTACGGTCTGATAGATAAGATTTTGTGCTAAATCACCGGATCCAAAACCTATTCGTTGCAGCCACGATAGTTTGTAAAAACCTTTAATCTCCGCTGTTTGTGTTTTCATACGATTCAACTTGATTTACCTTGTAAATTTATGAGTTAACATGCTGTTCATTTTTATTGCTTCATTTTAAAATTTCACAACTTAAAAAAGTGGGACAAAAACCTGAGATTTCTATCCCACTTTCCACCACGAAACAATCATTTAAAAAATCAATATTCATCCCCGCATTGTTCAACAAATTTTTCACAACCAAATCTCATCATTTAAACATCATTAGATTTACAAATTATGAAGAAACAAAAAACTATGTATTATGAAAAGAAAGTTACATCTTAATGGATGTTGCTTACAAAATTACTGTTAATCTCAAACATTAGCTTACAAATAAGTTTCAAATGTCATTCTATTTGTTACATCATTTTACATATTGATACTTTTAGTTGTAAAATCACGAATAAGCCAATCAGAAAGTGCAAAATGTAAAACTGAATGACAACGTAAGTTTTACTCAAAATTTTGCCTTATATCCGTTTTATTCATCAGAACTATATCGAAATTACCACGTATCAGTTCGAAAAGGTGGTGCCAATAATCCATTCTTATTGTACAAATTAGCTCCCTCGGGATTGTCCGCCCATGCATAACGCACCGCAACGGGCTTATCAACTTCGGGACTGCTGACGATAACCTTATTACCTTTAATAGTCGCTTTTGCCCAAACGAATTTTTTATCTTCGCCGGCAATGGCAAAATGTTTTAACTCATCACCTTTGCAAGTCAGACCTTTACCTATTTCGCTAAAAGTCAAAATAATTTTGTTTCCCTCTATCTGCATGCTCTGATACAGGGGACCGGAAGCAACAATCTTTTCGTGACAGACAAGCTTTCTGGCTCCTAAAAATAAACGTTTTGCCATATCCTTTTTGTTGAGTGGGTGAATATCATTCCACTCTCCTACATCATAAGTTACTGCCAAAGAGGTATATGGAACTTCAAGCGCTGTCTCAAATTGGGCTTCTCTTATTCTTGCCCAGCTACTTTCAGAAGGTTCAGCACGTTTTTCCATAAAATTGGGTAACTGCACAATACAAAAAGGTAACTCCTCCTGTTTCCAAATTGACCTCCAATTGTTGATCAATGACTTTAACAGAGCCTTGTATTCATGAGGATTACCTGCATTACTCTCCCCTTGATACCAGACTACACCGGATATTTTGTAATCTTTAATAGGATAGATCATTCCATTATAAAGTTGAGAACCCGTCTGTCTTAAATTTCTCAATTGCTCGGCTAAATACTTTTCTTCTTCTAAATCTTTATAAACTTTATATTTCCAGGTACCTGTCAGATCAATCTCCAGATCGTCACCTATAATTTTGTAAGTTTTATCAGCGACGAACTCTCCGTTCCCGGAATTGGAAGTTAACTTGACGACGATCTCATTCCGCCCTTCTCTTAAAATTCCACCCGGAATATCATAAACACGTGGCGGATAAGTATAGGAAGTAGTTCCCACGAAACGACTGTTTATAAAAGTAGAATCGCTGTCCACAAGGGTTCCCAGAAATAATTTCGCATGTTTTCTGTCATAATGCGCAGGCAGTGTAAATGTTTTGGCAACATAGGCAGTTCCCCTTAGCTGCAAACCCTGATCTTTCCATCTACCCGGAACCTGGATATCAGTCCAGTCCGGACCATCCACATCCAACATACTCAATGTGTTTGCGCATTGTCTCCGTTCAATTTGCCGCAAGCTGTCCAAAGCATTTTTATCGATCAGCCACCGTGGAAAATCTGCAAGACCTTCTTGAGCAATCCAACTTTCAATGGCAGTTCCACCCTTACTGGAAACAATGATCCCCACCGGGACATTATGGTGCTGATAAGCCTCTTGTGCGAAAAAATAAGCCAGGGCAGTCCACTGCATCACCTGAGAAGCCACACCTGAAACCCATTTTGATTTCACATCACTCAAGTCGGACGCAGGCGACAAGGATTCTTGTGTTGGCACCTTAAAATGCCGGATATTGTGATTGTTTGAAGTATTTATTTCAGGATATCGATACACCAAACGAGTAATGGGTGTTTCCTGATTGGATTGTCCGGAAAACAACCATACATCGCCCACCAATACGTCACGAATGACGAACTCATTAATTTCCATAACAAATGGTCCACCGGGCGATTGGGCTGGCAATCGGACTTCCCATCTACCGGAAGCATCCGGTTCTGCATCGAAATATTGTCCGCGAAAACGAACCGTCACTTTTTCATTTTCATCAGCCCAACCCCAAATATCAAGTTCCATATCCCTTTGCAATACCATGCAATCACTAAAAAGTTGTGGAATGCGAATTTTTGCCGGGAGATATCCGACATTGAATAAAACAACCACAGTCAACAGGATTAATTTGAACAAACTATGGGATTTTCCGGATGGAGAAAAAACATGATAAAAGGACCTCATGGATTATAAGTTTTGATGTTACACTTCAACAGTTAATTGAAAACTCATCTGGTCTTCCTCTAAAGAAGTTCCTCCATAATAAATGGTGTAAACTCCGGGTTTCAAAACCATTCCATCAACTTTTTCATCATAAAATTCGAATGACCCCGAATCAATGTATAAATCAACATTTTTCGTTTCGCCCGGTTCAAAATGTACCCTGTCAAAAGCACGAAGGGATTTTACCGGTGCGTTTAAGTCATCGTTTCTCTTAACATATACCTGTATCACTTCATCGCCGGCATAAGAAGAGGTGTTGGTTACAGGTACGGTGACAGTCAATCCGTCTTGTGCCTTGATAATTTTAGTCTTAACCACAGGTTCTCCATAAGTAAAATCAGCATAACTCAAACCATGACCAAAGGGATAAAGAGGCTTCTCTTTCATGTAACGATAGGTACGACCTTCCATATCGTAATTTTCGAACCCTTGTCGTGCAGGGTCGTCATGCTTTGAAAGACCTTTATCCAATTGTTCGGTAGAACTGTAGAAGGTAACGGGCAAACGACCGGCAGGATTATAATCTCCAAACAACACATCTGCCACGGCTGTTCCTGCTGCTTGTCCGCCATACCACGCACAAAGCAAAGCATTATAATTATTTTCAACATCTTCAAGCCCTAATGCACTTCCAGTCATGAGCACGAACACAACAGGTTTGGCTGTTTTTTGCAAAGATTGTAAAAGCTGTCTTTGCACATCCGGTAATTCAATGACAGTTCTATCTCCCCCCTTAAATCCGGGAAAATCAACCCTCATCTCTTCCCCTTCAAGACGTGGAGACAAGCCACCAACATAGATAATTGCATCCACATCTTTAATTCTTTCTACCAAAGATGAAAAATCGGCTTTGCTTTTCCTGAAGACCGCAAAATCTATTTCAACGTCTCTGGATGATTGTCTTTGTTCCAACTTAATGGTATATGCCTGTCCTTCTTTTACCTCCATGGTATGGATCCACGGGGCATGGCGTCCGGATCTGGAATCTAATCTCTCATCATCAATATATAAATTGCAATTTTCAGATGCCCTGACAGAAAACTCTATCTGTCCGGTAAAAGGTGCTACCAGCACACCGGTAATGCGTGTGGATGTGCCAAACAGATTGACGCCTGGTGCCAATATGGTTCCTCCCGAAGTATTGTATTTTATTTCTTCTTTATTGATAAGTGTGACTGCCGATTCACCTTCCAGTTGGTTATTATTGAAAAACTCTACTTTCAGCCCTTGACTTTCACCTATATCTGTGTATAGATGCTCATAAAGGGAAGTTCTGACCCACGGATCTGCGAGTTCGCAAGCTTTTTCATATACGATCTCAGTATTCGGCAACTTGGCTTTTATCCCGTCCAATATTGTCACCGTAGAAGAAGGGATGCCGTTGTAGTTTCCCCAAAGAGCTATGCTGTCGGCTGCATTCGAGCCCAACACGGCAAGCTTTTTTATTTTTTTACTCAGTGGCAGAACCCCGTCATTTTTCAACAAGGTCATCGATTCCCTTGTGACTTTCAAAGCATGTTCCTGGTGTTCAGGAGCATTTACTATGGAATACGGGTAATTATTCCATGGGATGAGTTCCGGAGGATCAAACATACCCAGTTCTATCCATCCCTGAAGGACAGGACGTAAAGAGGTGTTGATCTGTTCAATGGTTATAAGGCCGGTTTCCAAAGCTTCTTTTAAACTTCCATAGGTTTCTCCACATTCTAAATTTGAAGAATGAATAACCGCATCCGCAGCAGCAACGGCAGGATTGGCATGTGTCTGATGCCTTCCCTCCCGATAAAAATCATGCATTGCCCAGCAGTCAGTCACAACTATGCCATCATAACCCCATTCATGGCGAAGTATATCCATCAGCAACTTATTGCTTGCACAGCAGGGTTCTCCTTCAAATGCATTGTATGCACACATCACTTCACGAACATTGGCTTCACAAACCAATGCCTTGAAAGCGGGCAAATAGGTCTCCCAAAGATCTCGGTTAGACACTTGCGCATTGTAAGAGTGTCTGTTCCATTCCGGTCCGCTGTGAACGGCATAATGCTTGGCGCAAGCATAGGTTTTGAAATAAGTTTCATCATCACCTTGAAGTCCCCGGACAGCAGCCACACCAAATTTAGATGTCAAATATGGATCTTCGCCATAGGTTTCCTGTCCCCTTCCCCACCGCGGATCCCTGAAGATGTTGATATTGGGTGTCCAGAATGACAGTCCGCGGTAAATTCCCCGATTATTGTTTCGCACGGCATCATAATACTTGGCACGAGCCTCATCGGATATGATGTCAAAAGTTTTCAGATGTTCCCTTACATTCCATGTTGCAGCCATACCAATAGCCTGGGGAAACACAGTAGCCAATCCTGCACGTGCCACCCCGTGTAAAGCCTCATTCCACCAGTTATATGCGGGGATCCCCAATCGCGGAACAGCTTGTGATGCATGCATCATCATTCCGATTTTTTCATCCGGAGTAAGTAGCTCTATCAGATTGTCAATGCGTTCTTCAGACGATAAATCCGGATTCCGGAAAGGGAATTCAAATTCTTGCTGTCCGTATAAGCTCAGACAGGCTACAGTTAAAAATACCGTTAGTAAATGCTTCATGTTTTTGAGTTTTATTTAATGATTACTACTTTTTTCTTACCCACTATATATATTCCATTCGGTAAATCCCTGTAAGCATCGGCGGCACGTACTTGCGTCCTGATTTTAATTCCATTCATCATAAACACATCCACCAATTTACCGGCATCACTATCATCATACAAATTTTCGATGCTGTTGGGTGCCTTTTCTATCAAAGTCATGCTTTTGATCCTGATGGGGCATCCGCCGTATGACCAAAACCCTACGATGTAGATGTGTGAAGGATCCATCGCCTGACCTGACTCTGTTTTCAATTTAGTTAAATCTACGGAAAAACGAGTAGTATTGTTTGCGAGATTATACATGTACGGGCTGACCCAATAATTGTTCTGGTCAAATATACGAAAACTTGCTCCACAACTTTGGGCTGACTGAAGCTCAACAATCAATTCCTTATATCCTGACAGGTCAATTCCGCTATCATACTTCCACCCACCAAAACCATATTGTGAGGTAATAAGGGTACGGGTTTTTTCATCGTATGATCCGGTTCCAAAAATATTGGGATTAAATTCACCGGCAGAGAAGGGGAAATAAGTTGTTGAAACGACAATCTCCAGGCTGCGTGCATTTCCAAGCAAATCCCGGTACGTAGCAGTTATGACACATTCTCCTTTCTTTTTGGAGACAATCTGTCCGTTCACCACATGCAAAACTTCAGGATCAGAAACGGAATAAGTGCATTTTGATGCAATATTCTCTTCATGACCATCCATGAACCGCGCTTTGAGGTCCAAACTGCGAACGGCTCCCACCATCATCTCAAATTGACTTTTGTCCGTATAAATTTCGTCAACCGTAATTTCATTTTCAGTATAACCCACCATTGAGTCATCATAAAAAACAGCTTCATCGAAACTTTCTTCTGTGGAAAACCAATCTACATCCACATAACCACCGGTATTTTTAGTCGCAAAATTAAAAATACCAAAGCGGATTCCCATGAAGACAGACAGTTTGTAAGACATTGAGTATTCAGAGCCGAATGGCGTATAATTCACATTGTCAATACTGTAATAAAACTTACATTTACCGGTTCCATAATTGGTAACAGCACGAAAATAAATTTTATCATTCAAACTTATGTCTTTGGAAGTTGTTAAATCGGGAACTGTCCCGGCCTTTTCAATCTCTGCCTTCCTCCATATCAACTTTTTCTTTCCACCCTCGATGGTTACGGCAATATATCCGTATGGATCCTGTATTACAGCCAGGCCGGCCATATCACCCTCTTTCATGCCCGACACGTCCATGCAGATTGTCCCGTACGAATCCTTCGTTTGAGAGTGATAGCCAAAAATACGCTGTGTCAGGGTATTTCGGGCTTGTAAAAAATCTGTGGTAGTTGAAGCTGTTTTTAAACGCAAATGTCCCGGATTTTCAAACAAGGACCATTTGGTATTATCGGGATTATGGTTCCAGCCCCATTGCATGCCCAATTTATAATTGCGGAAGTTATCATTTGTAGGCAGCACTTTCACAGGGTGCTCTTTTCCTACATTTGGTTTTTGATAAGTCGTAACAACATTTCCATTAATGCCTATTACCGGCCAGTCGTTGACCCACTTTATAGGCTGCAGATTGGGTAATCGTCCGTAAGGACCTTTATCGTAAAACAGCATAGTCCACCATTCACCTGTCTGGGTTTCAATCAATGCTCCCTGGTGAATATTATCTTGTCGGTACAAGAACATGGGTTCGCACTCCTCATATGGACCAAAAACATTCCGTGATCGAAAAACAGTTTGAGAAGCAGGCCAGCCTCCGTAGGTAGCATATATGTAATAATAATCACCGATTTTATAGAAATGACTCCCTTCCAAGCCGCTGTTATCACGCAAAACAACCTCATGTTCATTCCCAACAGGCTCGAAATCATCATTTATCTCAATTACTTTCAGTGAATTAATACCACTTACGACATAATTTTTACCATCTTCATCGAAAAGCAAACCCGGATCGTAATAACCGCGTGAAAGTTTTTTCAGATCCCAGGGTCCTTCAGGATTGGATGCAGTAAGCAAAAAACCACCGAGATTATTGACATTGAACAGCATGTAGAACTTGCCGTTTTTATAGCGGAGGGAAGATGCCCACTGACCTTGTGCATAACGACTTTCATTATTCAACAAACTGTATCCATCGCTTGGGTCTATCATCTCCAACGGATTAGCACAATACTCCCAATTTACCAGATCATATGATTTTAACAGAGTGGCACCGGGAAAAACATGCATTGTAGTTGATACCATATAATACACATCCTCAACTCTGATTACGTCCGGGTCGGGGAAGTCGGCATGAATAACAGGATTGGTGTAAGTCCCGTCACCATTATCACTGTGCGACCTGTTTACAAAATCAGGTCGGGGATAATTTTCCAGGGCATATTCCTGATACCAGTGATAAGCAGGCCATGGGCAAGCTTCCGGGTCGGTCAAAAAAGTATATGCCACACCTTGCGGTGGAGGGGTAGGTTTAAATTGAGCGAGCAAATGAGCATCAGTAAAGATCAACCAACTGACATTGCCGGTCTCATCCATAATTTTTTTAAAGTTTGCTCCAAAACCTTCTCCTCCGGCAACTCCGGTATGACCCTTTCCCCAGGAAGCATTGTACTTTTCATCTGCCCAGTCCATTTCTGTGATCACTATAGGAGCGAAATCGGAAACAGGCTTGATCTCGGCCTCCCATTCAGCTTTAAAAGCATCATAGCCATTGGCCGTTGATGTATTTCCGCCATCATGGCTGCCAAACCAACCAGGGTACAAGTGCACTGCATATCCGATATTTTCACCTTCAATGGGATTTACTGCATATCCTTTGTATTTTGACTGCCAACCTAAACCGGGAATCCATAAAATATTCCTTGCTCCATTGCCGCGAATCACATCGACCATGGATTGGAAGTATCTCTTTAAATTATCATAATGGCCTTGCGAACTTGTACCGTATGTACCATCAGTACCAAGAATACGTATGGGTTCATTACCCAACTCAAACATGATATTGGGATGGTTTTTTAACTTTGGATGCTGTGATACTATGTCCCAAACGTTGATCAGATATTCATTGTAAACGTCTCCCACTTCAATATTTTCCGGAAAAACTCCCGGAGGGCGCATGATGACATACAGTCCTTTCGAGACTGCGTATTCAGCCATAGGTACAAACACCTCATCCAAATACTTGCGGAAACGAGACTCATTGAAGCACTCTTCTCCCTCGTAGCGTCCGGAACAACCCGGTGTATTACTCCAATAAGGGTCCATGTGTTGGCGAACAAAATTGACCTTCCAACCCGCAGCCATGATCTTATCTATGATTCCCTTATTGTAACTTAAACAACCGTTTACATCATAGTTACTCCACTTACTCCCCTGTTCATTAAACCAGGGACTGAAGGTCTGTGCAAAACCATGCAAGAGAACAACATTTCCGTGGGTATCTTTCAAATGCCGACCCTCTACCTTCAATTCAGGCATAGCCATGCCCACCCATGCATTCACTTCATTACAAGCTAGTGCATAAACCAAAATTGACAACAATATGAGGCGCAATTTCATGAAATTTAATGCTTTTCGTACCAAAAGACTATGGGAGGGTCAAACTTACATCGACCCATCCCATTAAAAACCCAAAGAAAATGTAGCTGTCTCAAAACAACAATTCAGCTCAATAATAGCCAAAGCGTCTATTCTTGGACAAATACCACCGTATACGTTTTAACAATCCCCAGATAATCAAACTGAACCACGGCGTTCTCTTCGAGAGAGGAAGCTTGTTTCACTTTAATTTTCACCGACTTGTTATCAGATGAAGCCTTGACTTTCGGCACCTTAACAGTTCCATCAAGTTTATATTTTACTTCATACTTATCATAGCCGGTTATACCATTAGCGTTGGTTGACCTGATCGGCGTACCGGGTAATGCAAGCTCTTCCCCATTCACCTGAATGCTAACGGTGGGCACAACAGGACGTTCGATTTTTTTGGTATCGGAGCTAAATCCCAACCCAATCATATCAAAAAGAGCTGCATTGCCATTACCCTCTGCTACAAGGAACAATGCATGCTTCTTATCGAGATTGTCAACAAATTCAGCAACATTCAGGTCGAATTGAGTTATTTCTTGTGTAGCATTGGCAGGCACAATGATCTCTCCGATTTTCTTTCCTTTCCAAACATCATTATCCCAGGGACCGTCAAGCCAGACATTGATCTTGAATGAATCATCAGTTTTGGGATTGATGAACAAATTAAACACGGTATTATTTCCCGGTTTACTTCCTTCAAAAGCCTTGAGGCCTTTGGTGTCTTCGGATAATCCTCCAAAACCGAAATACTTGTATCCTATGATGGCTCCATTACCCACATTGGCTATCGGCATGTGGTTATCCCAGATATCCCATGAATCTTGCAGCAACCATGTATTTGACAGATAACAGGCGTATCCGGCCGAGTAATACCGATAAGGATCAAGTCCGTAAATATGGAAGCCCTCTGATGTAACTTCTGCTCCGGTATATTCGTTTCCGCGACTATCTTTTACGGTCCAGATCTCATCCTCTGCATAGGGGTCATAAGCACGAATGGTCACAACACCTCCGTCTGCAACAGATTTCTCATCATACTCAATTTTGATTGGAGCAACCATGGGCTGACGGGCAAATCCAAATCCTCTTGGAGGTCTGTGATAAAAGGCGTACCACTGGTCATTGATAAGTTCGATGCTACCATGAGTATTATGTCCGTCATTGGTGGTTTGCAATGCAGATCCATCTTCATTCATTAAGGGTGCCCTTGAATCTACCAGGACTCCGCCGCTTTTCCATGGACCCAATGGGGTATCACCAAATGCATATCTCAAGGTGGAATTGGAACTGCCTATTCCGTAATCAGGACCGGAATAACCGCTATATATCATAACGTACTTATTACCAATCTTTCTCAAAGATGAAGCTTCGAAAAAATTAAATCTGCTCAAATCCTCACCGGGAAAAATATTCGGATATTCAACTCCTTTGGGATCTCTGATTACGCCATATCTGCTACTTGCGGGCATCATAAAAGGCACAAGTTCAGTTCCTTCTCTGATGGAATACATAGTATTGGGATCCAGTTCAGCCGCAAGCGAGCGCTGAAAGCCCCAGTAACCGTATACTCTATATCCTGTTTCATAATCGGGGTCATTCGGATCATCGATATAATCAACAAGCACAGAAGGGTCAAATCCCAAAATACTGCCCGGTATGGTTCTTCTTCCGTCATCCGTCACATTCACCGGAACAAAGGGTCCATCGGGACGACTACCCTTTGCCACCATAGCCTCGCGATGAGGTCCACGACTGTGTGGATACAAATAATATTCTTTTGTTCCGTCTTTTTTCTTGACTTCCACAAGATCAGGCGCATACATAACATCCCACTGATCATCTACATGATAAGTGAATACGGGACCTTCATCACGCCAGGATGACAAATCTTCAACGGGAGCCGACCAAACACGAATATCCGGTCCGCAATAACTTCCATACCTGACGTCATGCGAACCGACAATATAAGCCCTGTATTTTCCGGGATTGTCGGGATCTTCAAACACACGAGGTTCGCCATCGGGTAAATGTTCCCATAAGGGCAAGTATGGATTTCCAGCACCCCGAAAGACATATTTATCCGATCCGGCTTTTTTAAATTGATTAGCTGCGCAGCTCACCCCAAGCACGAACAATGTCAGTGTCACCGCGACTAAAAGCAAATTTTTCTTCATATTTTGATTTTTAGTTTTGTTTATAAATATTTTATTCAATAACTCTTTTTCTGTAAATCCTATAAAATGATTTAACCAGGCGACCCGTTATCCATATGACTTTCACGAAAGTCTCAATGACTAAGCTCATGACCTACCTTGAAGTAATCGAAATCAACATAGCCTCCTGTTTCTTTTGTTGCAAAATTGAACAAGGCAAAACGACAACCCATAAAATGCAGCAAATCATACCTCAACTTTAATGTATCTCCAATCGGCTTCCAGGTCTTACCATCCAGGCTGTAATAGAAAAAGCCGATATCTGCACGGTCTTCAAAGTTTCCTTCTACCTTAAAGTAAGCTTTCTTGGCTTGTAAAGGTATGGTTTCAATCTCCCGATAATTCTCATGATCACGATCAGCATCTTGAGCATTTCCGGCAAAAATATACTTTTTACCATCTTGCATTTTAACGCCAACCAAACCATATTTTCGTTGTAATAAACCCAATCCTGCAAAATCCCCGTCTTTCATATTCGAAACATCCATGGCGATCTCACCGGTACAGGCAGGTCCAAAAGTGCGCTGGGTAAGTGTGTTTTTGGCATTGAGAAAACTTTCATCAACTCTGAAAGTCTTCAACCGCAAGTATCCTTTACGCTCTTTCACTGACCAATAGTCATTGTTCGGATTATGATTCCACTGCCAAACCAAGAGCAGATCAGGTTCGTTCTTCTTTCGCGAGAAGTTATCAGAAGCAACGATCTGAGGTATAAGGGGTTGTTCTCCTTCTATGTTCAAAGTCATGGGCACAATACCATCATCTCCAAAAACCGGCCAACCATCTTCCCACTCCATGGGTACCAAATAGGGAATACGACCTACCGCACCAAAATCCCTGAAAAAGTAACCATACCACTTTCCATCCGGTGTGTCAATAAAACCGCCCTGAGCAACGCCTTTGTCTTCCAACACAACCCTTCCTTCATAGGGTCCCATGATATGATCGGACCGGTAAAGCAATACCGTACGCATACCTCCTCTTGGCCATGTTATCATAAAAACATAGTACTTGCCGTTGACCTTAAAGGCCTGTGCTCCTTCGGCCGGTAACCCTCTTTCTTTCCCTGTGATTGCATCGGCATTTTCTACAAGTATCCTCTCAGTTCCTTCTTTGATACCGCTTAGATCACTTTTCAATTCACGAATACCTATTTTACCTCCACAGCTGAACATATATACCTTTCCGTCATCATCAAAAAACAATGAATGATCGTGTACCATGGGTCTGAATGATTTCATTTCCCAGGGGGTTTTATTCGGATCTTTGGTTGAAAAAATATAGTTCATTCCGCTGCTGTTTGAGAAAGTTGACACATAGAATGTCCCGTTGTGATAGCGCAGGCTGCTTGCCCAGGAACCACGGCCGTAAGTATTCTGGCCATTATTTAATTCAAACGCATCGATATTACCTAAAGTTTCATAAGCATAACTTGCCATCTCCCAATCAATCAGGTTCTCCGACTTCATGATGGGAACGCCGGGGTTCATGTGCATGGTAGTGCTACTCATGTAATAAGTATCACCTACCCTGATCATCGAAATATCCGGAACATCTGCCCATATGACCGGATTACGAGTCTTGTCCTGTGCCGAAACATTCAACGCAAAAAACATAAACGATAATAATATAAACACCCTCATATTGCCATACATTTAAAATAATTTGATAATCGATATTATTTTGAAAACTTCCACCAATCAAAATGGAACAAATCTCTTTCGCCTTTAAAAATAAAATACAGATCATGTACACCGCTGACCTTCTGCACCGGAGCGGAAAAAGTTCTCCAAATACCGGATTCCCGCGACGAATTGATGTGGATAGTGGCGATCACTGGACCGTCAATTTTATCAATACGGATTTCAATATTACCTCCCTCAATGGAAGATACCCCAACATCTATAGATTTTGCACCATCAGAAAAATCTGCTCCCTTTACTAAAATATAATCACCATGATTGATAGATGTTACAAAGATACGACCGTCTTCAAGATGAGTTTTAACGCCCTCGCTCCAGGCTATCGTTTCAGCTTCAACCCGCACAAACGGATTTAATGTGCCAATCTGCTCAGGACCTTCCACTGACCAATAACTCCGATTTTGAATCGTACCATCGGCATTGTATCTCATTTCATCCACATCAACCGAACGGCGTTCATAAAACCTACTCGTTATTCTTTTGAGTAGATCACTGCTTTGTCCAAAACAATATGATTTCCCTTTATACTCGATGATTCCGGGGTGATTTCCACGGGTCTTTTCAGAAGCATCCACAATCATCCCTTTATATTCCCATTTTCCCGTGGGGGAAGTACTCATGGCATATCCAATTCCTTCAGGGCAACAGGTTGAAGCATAAGCTAAGTAATAGTAACCGTTTCGTTTCCATACCCAAGGTCCCTCCTGGTAGTTAGCCGGAGTAGTAGGATCTTTCTGAATCTCTCCGGAGTAGGAAATCATATCCTCATTCAACTTGACCCAGTACAAGTGTGGATTTCCCCAATACAGATAAGCTTGTCCATCGTCGTCTATCAATATGGCAGGATCAATGTCGGCTATGCTGTTTTTAATCAAAGGTTTCCCTATCGGATCTTTAAAAGGACCATAAGGGCTGTCAGCGACCAAAACACCGATTCCTACCCCTGCGGGCATAGGGCAATAAAGATAAAACTTACCATTGCGTTCAACACAGTGTGGTGCCCAGGCTCCATTATCCCGGGGTGCCCACCTGAAATTCTTCAATGATGCCACTGCTCCGTGATCTGTCCAATTGACCATATCGGTGGAAGTGTACAAAAGCCAGTCTTTCATCTTGAAGCTCATCGCATCATCCTCATCATGTGATGTGTATAAAAATACCGTATCGTTATATACCATGGGTGCAGGATCTGCCGTGTATTTGGTCTGAATAATGGGGTTACGAAGCTTCACAAACTGTGAAGTTGTGCCATCATTTCCAAGCAAGCGGATAAAATACACACCTCCTGCAATATTGCCGGGCAAAGATTGAAATTTAACCCTCACATACTCCTTGCCGGCCACCATTGCTTCGGGGATGGGATATTCCACATTAAAGAACTGTTGCTGGTTCCATCGACCTGTATTGTCTTCAGTTACAAGCACTTCATCATCTACATATATTTCAAATTTACGACCTCCCCTTTCTGCTCCCCAATAACGCACATGCAGGCTGAGATTGGTTTCCGAATTGGTTTTCAACCTGTAACTAAAATAGCCCCCTCTGCTGGCCGCACGATAAGATTCATTGTTGGTGTGGCCTGACTGTGAGTGTTCCATTTTCATGTAATGGTCAATTTCGGGTTGTTGCTCACCCGTAGCCACAAAATCAATGGTGCGTTTTTCGATTGCTATTTTTTCATTTTCAATGGCAGTCAAAGAATCTTTGTAGGACTTATACTCACCATTTGTCAGCGCCAACCAATAAATCATATAACGTGCATCGTGTATGTTGGCAAATGGTTCAAGCGTTACATCCATGGGATTTCCCATTTTGACATCTAACTTGAAATGCAGAGGATTATCACTCACCGGAACCAATTTATCACCCATATTCTGAATATCGTCGTCTATCAATATCGGAGCCTGGTCAATGGGCAATAATTTTCCACTCGCATATTGTGCCCATCGTCCATCATCTGCAAGCAAACCTTTCAAATCATATTCACCGGCTTTGGCACCAAGCAGTATAGGACCGTACATAAAAGCAATATAATCGTCCACATTAGGCAATCTGACAATCTGACCGTGCATAGGAAGGTCAATCTTCAGGACATCTCCCTTTCTCCATTTTCTGTCCAGCACTACGTAGCTTGACGGCGAGGCATCATATTGAATTTCTTCTCCATTTAAGGTTATTCTTAAAGCTCCGGCTTTAACCCATTCCGGATATCTGAACATAAGTTTGAAATTCGAAGAACCCCTGGTTATTCTGAGCGTAGTTCCTTCTTCATAAGGGAAATTTGTCTCTTGTCTCAAACGGATTTTTTTGTCCTTCCAATTCAATTCAGATGCGACAAAGAGATTGACATACAATGCGTCTCCCGATTGAGAATAAATGAACTGATTATACTTGCTATGGTTTTCCATACCGGTTCCCACGCAGCACCACATCGCATTGTTGGGTGTTGAATAAACCCTGTAATGACGCGGACGGGCAGAAGTAAAATAGACATAACCCCCATGCTCCGGATGTTGGGTCGAAAAAATGTGGTTGAACAACGCCCTCTCATAGTAGTCAACATAGTGAGCCGATGGATCCATGCGAAACAGATTTTCGGTCAGCCTTAACATATTGTAGGTATTACATGTTTCCGGTCCGTCTACATCATTAACGTAGTCTATACAAGACGAAGCACTTGGAAAATGTTCGCGGCGACTGTTTCCTCCAAAAGCTATGGTTCTGTTGTTTACAACGGTTTCCCAGGAAAAGCGCGCTGCCTTTTCGTAAATATCATCGCCATCCAGTTCCGCAATTCTTGCAAACCCGACGAATTTCGGTATTTGTGTGTTGGCATGCCAATTATCAAGATTATCCACTCCTTTTGATAAAGGATCAAGAAAAATATGGTGAGAATATTTTTTGGCAGCTTCCAGGTATTTCTTATCTCCTGTAATATGATAAGCATCGGCATACACTTCATTCATTCCTCCATGCTCCATATTGAGAACCTCCTGCATTTGAGCTTCGCTGAAGCCGGAAGTAATATCAATTCCCCAATCGCAAAATTCCAAAAACAAGGACCCGGCCTTTTTGTTTTTTCCATACACCCACGCATCTCTTAGTCCTGCATACATTTTATGCAAATTATAAAAAGGTGCCCATGATGATTTATAGATTTTAAAATCACCTTTTTTAAATGTTGACCACAATGCAGCACTGTTGGGAAAACCACCGATATAACCTACACCCCATTCCGGATTATTGATTGCATTTGCCTTAAGACACTCATCCAACTCCGACAGCATATAATCCATTCGTTTCTTGCATTCCTTGTTGCCGGTGGAAGCATAATTGATGGCCATTGCCGATAGATAATGTCCTCCAATATGTCCGTCTAAACCTTCCCAACAGGGGTAAGTAGGTGCTTTTTCAACCAAACCGGCTTCTTTTCGATAGGGAGCCAACAGACGGTCCACGTCATATTGCAGAAGCACTTCAATATTAAGATCCCTTGCATGTTTCAAAGGACCATCAAGCAACTTAACGTCTGATAGAGAAAACCCGTTATTATAAAGTTTTTCTTGTGCTTGTAAAGATCCGAAGCAAAGAGAAAAAGTAAAAAGGAAAAAGACCCATAATTTAATTTTGATTCTCATTATTTTAAATTAATTTGTTTGAATACTAATATTTGAAAAGGTTACAGTTCATTTTGCCATTACCTGGCCCTTCTCTGTTTGGTAAGACGAATTCCCTCGTTACGAATATTGAAATAATCAAACGACACCTCGAAGGGAGTATCCGGCTTGGTGGTGTCATAATCTATCCAGAAAGTACTGGTCATACTCTGCGTCATCACGCCATCACATGCTATGAGACCAACTTTAATATCTTTCAACAAAGCTTCCGCACTTCCAAGTTCTTTATAATCTTTACCATCAAACGAATAGTAAGCTGTATAGAGAGAACCTTTTTTGATGAGTCTCAAGAAAAGAGGAGCATCCGCAGATACCATTTCTTTCAGGTCGAAAGTGGCTACAGATCTGGCAATGTCATTCTCTTCTATGAAAAGATCAAGTGTGCCCGGTAGCGGTCCGGTCTGACGTGTAGTCTTGATCACTGCCCTGAACATAAACTTAACGAAATTGGAGTCGTCTTGCCATGCAACGATACCGGCATTTTCCGGTTGAGAAGGCATTCTGGAAGCGATAATTTTGGTATCTATGGTCCAATCATTATTGGCGCTTTGCAGCAAGATATTTTTGGCATCATTGCTTCTTTCCGAAATATCGCCTTTTTCGGTAGTTATGGTAAGCCAGCCGGGATGGGCAGACAAAGAATGGTGCTCAGGGTTTTCCCTAACCAACTCCCATTGAGAGCCCACGCGATCATCATTAAAATCATCACTTACCGACACGCGATCAAAATTCAGATAATACAGATTTTCTTCCACCGTGTTTTTATCAACAAATTTTACGATGGCTGTTCCCGGTAAACCGGTTGCCTGTACAATTTCAACATCGGTGGTTTTGCTCACAGCTTTAGCACTTACCACGGGTATTTCAGATTTGTCTTCCAGAAGAAAACTATAGGCTTTCACTTCGGGCTTAAATTCCTTGAGAGCAACACCATTGATCTGAATAGCAGCCGGTGTAAGATCAGGAATTACCTTGATGGGAAAACTGCTTGAAGCGGTTGAGCCTTTGTAGGTTACTTCTGCAAAGACAGAAGCCACGCCGGGACCAACGGCGCTGACTTTCCCATCTTTATCAACTGTCGCTACAGACGGATTGTTGGTTTTGTAAACAACACTTGCCTGCTTAATATCTATAAAACTATCATCTAACAAGCTGGCAGACAGAGCAGTTTGTGCGATTTCTCCGCTTTTCAAGATGAGCTTATCCGATTCGGCTACCACTGTTTTTAACTTAAGCGGCAATTGTCCTTCCATCACTGCATGAACTTTTCCTCTGATATCTTGTGATGAAGCGCCAATTTCAAACAAATAAGTTCCCTGGTCAAACTTGATACGTTTCTCCTCTGCATCCCAATACCAAAGGTCGGCACAATCGATAGGAACAGAAACCGTTTTTGTTTGTCCGGCAGGGATGGTTACCCTTTTAAACCCTTTCAATTGTTTGATGGGCCTTTCCAATAATTCCGCATCAGGAGTTTTTAGATAAACTTGTACTATTTCATCTCCATCCACACCTCCGGTATTTGTAACATCAACACTGACAGTAATCTGATCTTCGGGCGTGATGGTATTTTTGCTGATATTGAATTTATCATATTCAAAAGTAGTATAGCTGAGTCCATATCCAAACTCATAAGACACATCTTTGTCGAAATACCAATAGGTTCTGCCGTTTTGGGTATTGTCACCCTTCAGGATATAATCATCAAGTGCAGGAAGGTCATTTACGGAACGGTACCAGGTAATGCTTGTCTTGCCTCCTGGATTTACTTCTCCGAAAAGAATTTTGGCCATTGCCGTTCCCTGCGCCTGCCCATTATATCCTGTATAGATCAGTGCGGGAATATTCTTGTTGTATTTGATGCTTTCCACTTCCACCATCCCCATGGTTTGCATGACTACAACTGTGCGGGGATTTACAGCAGCTACCGACTGAATCAGTTGCATCTGATTACCGGGCAAAGTCAAAGAATAACGATCGGATTCTTCTCTTCCTGTATTTTGATCCGTACCCACAAACACAAGTGCTACATCAGCCGAGGCCACCTCTTTCAGGATTTCCCGGTCTATTGAATCGGTTTGTGGCTCACGATAAACAAAGTACAGGTCTTGCGGACCTGTTATTCCCAACGTATTAATCTTCAACGGTACGGTTACATTCCTTCCAAACGTGCGACCGCCTTCTGCCGGTTCAATGACGTGCGATGCAACAATATTTCCTGTAGACGCTCCTACCCTGAGCTCTAATATACCGCCCTTTTGCACATTCATCTGCAGGTGCATTGAATCCAGGTTTGTGAAATCGATATTGTTATAAGATGTCCAATCCCCGTCCTTAATGCCTTGCAGCGAAAGATGTCCAAATCTTCTTACCTTAATTATTCCCGGCGATGCCGAGTCAAAATCAGTTGCGCTATATTCACCGGTAACGCCATCTTTACTCCGGGTAGAAAAGCTTCTCAACACAAAAAAATCAGTATTGCGGGCTGTATTACCGGCTTCCAAATAAAACACCTCGACAGGAAGTTTATTCTCTGCAATGAAATTTTTAAGTCCCTGCAAATGAGAAATACGATAGCGTTCCTCTATAGGTCCCGAATAGTCTCCTAATTCTACCCTGTTGGCATGCGGACCCAAAACAGCAATTTTTTTTATCTTCTCTGGTTTGAGCGGTAATAGTTTTGTATTATCCGAATTGAGTGGTTCATTTTTAAATAAAACCGGACATTTTGTAGCAACTTCAAGTGCAAAATCGTTGTGCGCAGGGTTGTTGATAATATCAGGTCTGATGCCGGAATAAGGTACCATAGCGGGAGGATCAAATTCTCCCAGTCGCATGCGAATAGTTATCATGTTAACCAAAGCCCTGTCAATATCGGATATGCTTATCAATCCGCGATTCAGTGCCTCAATCGCATTATGCTGATACTCACCTCCACAATCCGAATCCACTCCTGCTTTCAAGCCGGCTGCCGTAGCTTCCACACCATCATTCAGATAGTTGTGTCCTTGATAAATGTCGGAAATAGCTCCACAATCACCCGTCACATATCCTTTCAGCCCATATGTTTTCCTTGCAACCGAGTCAACCAAAAAGTTGCTTGCGGATACCGGTACACCATTTACGGCATTGTAGGCAGTCATGATGGAAGGGAGCTTGTAATTTTCTATCAATAATTTATAAGGTCTGAGATAGAATTCACGCATATCCCTTTCATCCAACTCAGAATTGCCGTTATGGCGATTAAATTCAGAATTATTGGCGATATAATGCTTTCCTGTAGGAACTGTCTTCAAATACCCGGAATCATTACCCATCATCCCTTTAACAAAACCCCCGGCCAGCTCAGCTATCAGGAAGGGATCTTCGCCATAACTCTCGGCGGTTCGTCCCCAACGCGGATCGCGGGCGGGTTCAACGACGGGAGACCAATAGGTAAGTGTAAAAATACGTTCGTGATTGAAGCCCCTGGCTTCATCGGCAATCATAACCGCTTCTTTATAGATCAACTCCGGATCCCAGGTGCTGCCTGCGGCTATGCTGTTGGGAAAGGAAGTGGCTGTCTTTCCGGCATTGTCATTTCTGCCAACCACTCCGTGTAGTGCTTCTCCCCATACATCGTACTTATTAATTCCCAGCCGGGGAACCGAAGACATGGTGTTGCCAAGCAAGGTTTGCTTTTCTTCCAACGTCATCCGTGAAACAAGGTCAACCGCTCTTTCTTCGAAAGAATAAGCAGTATTTAAATAAATAGGTTTTTGCTGCAAACTCTCAGCAGAATTCTGAGCAAGCAAGCTGCTCACAAAGAACAATAAGCACCAGATAATACAAATGGAAAGTTTTGAATAAAAAATTCCTAATCTTCTAATATTAAATGTGTTTTTCATGTAGTAAATTTATTTAATTAATAACACATACAAACCCGCCACGAGGCAAGCATTCCACTTCTATTGTAGAATTTTTTACAGATTTCATGCTGAAGCCGGATATATCAAATGATCTTTCTTCCTTCCCATCCTTCATCAAGGTGCAAGTTTTCTTCTTTGCTCCTTTTATGAAATCCGTCTTAAATGAAAGCGTACATGCTGATTCTGTACCGTTGAGACCGGCTACATACCACGCATCTCCCTTTCTTCGGGCCAAAATTATGTTTTCTCCCGGATAGCCACTCAACAACTTGGTTTCATCCCAGGCGGTCGGTAGGTTAGACAGAAAATCCTTAACTGTCACCGGCAACGAACGATACCCTTCAGGACGGTCCGGCATATGTTGCAAGGCTGATTCAAAAACAACGTACAATGCCAGCTCATGACCATGAGAGGTAATGTGAGGATGTTGTGAGTCGGTGAAAGTGCCCGGCGTATAGTCCATGGGACCTATTACGTTTCTGGTAAAGGGCAATGTTGCATTGTGTTTTGCTGCCCTGTTGGTCAGGGTTCGGTTATTATTATACCATTCTGCACCATAAACTGCTTCAACAGTCATCATGTGAGGATAGGTTCTTTGCCATCCCCGCGGTATGGTCGCTCCGTGGAAATTAACAAGCAATTCGTAATCGATGGCATCTTCCAACAAATCGATATAGTAATTCATATCTTTGTAACCATCCCCGTTAAAGAAGTCTATTTTGACGCCCGAAACACCCATTTTATTTAACTTTTGATATTCGTTGATCCTATCCTCTTTTGCATTCAACGCATACATGGGACCGGGGGCACCTTCGCCAATCCAGCTCGTACATGAGTTATACCACAGAAGGGTTTTGATTCCCCTGTCGTCAGCGTATTTCAACGCATCAGTAACTGTTCCTCCGTTACCCATTTCGTTCCACTTCCAATCTATCAAGTTGTAGGGCCATTTCATTTCAGCGGCAAGGTCAATATATTCTATAACTTTTTTATAATCACTGGAACTGTGATTATATGCCCAATAAATCCAGGAAGCAGGTCCCGGGACAATCCAATCAGTATTGGCGACCTTCGATGGTTCAGAAACATCTGTGATCAAGGTTGATTCTACAATGTCGGCGAGACTTCCAATGATCATGACACGCCAGGGAGAAACCCAGGCACCGGAAACCGGGAGCTTTTTATCATACAACTGTACACGATAGGCGGTATCGTCCCCGGTATTATTTAAATAGGAACCGCTGTGATCCCTCAATATGTTTGCTTCAGAAATCAATGTATAAACTGAATTTGCCGGTTCAAGTAACAAGGGATATGACCACAGAGACTTTTCTCTATTGGTTTTTCCGGTGGTAGAAAGCCAATAAAAATCCTCATAGCCTATGACGAAAGTTTGTGCCCATCTCTTAACTCCTTCAGGAATTGGGTAAGTAGTCATCTCCTCGGTGATTTGTTCGTCCTCGCTGATGGCATTGAACTGATAGCGGAATGCCACCCCGTCATTATAAGCTCTTAAAACAAACTCCAACACTTCACCCTTACGGTTTTCAAATTTGAACACCTTTTCGTTGGCGAAGTTGATACACTTGCTTCTCTTCCCGGTAAGCATGGTGTATTCATCTTTAATTTTTTTAGAATCTGAGACAGAAACAAGTTTCAAATCATCGGCAAAATTTTGCTGATCCGTTTTAAGTCCAACCAGGAGATTTTCAAAAAGGACGACACTTTGTTTTTTCTCTTTATAACTTATGGTGACAGAAGGTTTCCCATAAGTTTGCTGATCATTGATACCTACATCTACCAGAATTTTTTTATTAGGCGATGAAAATTGGTTTTGACCAAAAGTAGAGAAAAATGTAAATACTAAAAAGAATGTCGTTTTTAAAATGCGTTTCATAATTCTTTTTTAAAATGATTGTTTTTTATTGATTTAATTAATTGATTGTTTCTAATTTGACTTATTTAAAGCGTATCCTTTTTTGTTTACCGGAATACACAATTTTTTTCTCTTTTTCAACACTGTCACCTTCTCCTTCAATACCAGGTTTTACAAGTACAACATTAAAAATCTTTGTTTGCTCCATACCGGGGAACTTGCCTTTTCTTTTCCCAATAGTAAGAGTGGATTTTGTATCATCCCATTTCAAATCTATGGTGCTGAACAAGCCTTCCTCATAGTGATAATAATCCCCCTCATCTTCATACAAGGTAAATTCAGCATCAGCGCCGGGATAGATGCGTATTTCTTGCGGTTCGCCTGTTTTTTCAAATACATATTGTTTGGGGTGATCCAAGGGTATGATTGAACCTGCCTTAACAAACAAAGGGATGGTATTCAGGTCAACGGGAGCATTTACAAAAGTACCTCCCTCCTGCTTTTTACCACTCCAGAAGTCAATCCAGCCAGCCCTATATACCGGCAGATATACCGACCATTGTTTCACCCCAGGATCTGTTACCGGCGACACCAAGATGGATGGACCAAACATAAACTGGTATTTCTGTTGCAATGCAACTGGGTCATCATAAAAATCAAATACCAGGGGACGCATCAAGGTAGAACCTTCCGAGCTGACTCTTGAAACTTCCGAATAAACATAGGGAAGCATTCTATACCGCAAATCCAGATACTTAGATACTATGGATTCAACTTGTTCTCCATACCTCCACGGCTCTGTATTACTCATATATCCATGTACCCTCAGGATGGGAAAAAATGTAGCAGCTTGAAACCAGCGTACAAAAAGCTCATGATAATCCTTATTGGTGTATTGATCACCGGGTCGGAAAAATCCACCGGCATCATAAGTCCACCAAGGCGCACCGGCACACATTTGTCCCAGTCCACCTACAATCTGACGTCTCAGGGCATCCCAATCACAGCCCACATCACCCGACCAGGTGACGGTACCATAACGTTGCATCCCTGTAAATGCGCTGCGCGTAAGAATGAAAGCACGTCTCTTCATGGGGTCATCCTTGCGCAATCCTTCATAAACCGTCCTGTTAACATACAAGGGATATGCATTTCGTAAAAACTCACCCGGAAGATTTCCATTGAGGATTTTTCGGTTTTGCAGATCATCATTTTCAGGCTCAGTGGCATCTAACCACCAACCGTCAATTTTATATGACAATAAGTTGCCGGCAAAATTTTTCCAATAGAAAGCGGCCGCATCGGGATTGAAAAAATCAACCCATTCAGTATTCGGGATAAAGTATCCCTTTTCCTCAAACTGAGACCCCAGCTGAGATCCCTTTTCAACTCTGGACCAGACAGAGATCATCATCCGCATATTCATTTTATGCAGACTGTCCACCATTTCCATTGGATCAGGATATCTGTCCTCATCAAAACGCATGGCATTCCAACCATATTTTCCCCAGTATTGCCAATCCTGAATAATTACATCAATGGGAATCTTCTTATCCCTGAAAGTTCGGGCATTTTCCAATAATTCTTTTTGTGTATTATATCGCTCCCGGCAATGAACGTATCCGAATGCCCATTTGGGTGGCATGGGAACTTGCCCGGTCACTTGCCGGTAATTGGCAATGATATCTTCAGGTGTACCCACAAACACGGTATAATCTAAAGCCTCGGCCACAGGAGAGCATAAAACTGTTTCGTCGGTAAGGGGTTTCCAATACAACACAGGTTTGTCATTTCGTTCGCCTTCAACCACAACTTCATGAATTCCTTCCCGGAGTTCAACTATTGCAGAGGTCGTGGGAGGCAACCATACATTATCCACACTTATAACAGTATCTCCACCAACGACCAAATGATGCTTTCTCGCCATCGCCTGTCCTACATCAAGCATCAGTGCATATTTTCCGGCGGAAGAGATATTCAGCTCACCGGTAAATTGATTGATATTTCTCGTTTCGGACACATTACCACTTGTACCCGTTGCATCCACAGTAACAGTTTTTGTCCTGTAGTCATGCCGCTTCAACGCCACAGTATTCTCTGCGGGGTTGAATTCTGTAAGTCCGTAATTATTCCACAAAAGACCGTATCCCTGGTTAGACAGTATGAAGGGAATGGATATTTGGGTGTTCACCTGGGTGAGTCTTCGGGATAATCCTCTGATGTTGAGATAATCATCCTGGAACTGACCCGTACCGTACAGATACTCATCAGGAGGGGAAACAAATCCTTGCCTCACCTTGAAAACCGGCATTCCGGCCAGGCTATCTAATTCTACAGATCGTCCTTTCTCTTGTTCCTTCAAAATTAATCTCCCTTCTGCATTGAAGAAAGAAAGGGTTTCATTTTCTTTATCGAAAGACACTGTAACCCCATCCATACAAAGATTTATCGACTTTGCGTCTTCTTTGATTCTGTATTGAGGCGTTGATGTTTTTTCAATGTAAACAATCTCTTCCGGATAAAGTTGAATATCAGACTTGGAATACCGAATGCGAATAGCACTATTGCTCAGTGGTTCAAGACATAAGGTTCCATCATCAAGCTCGATGCGAACTCCATTATTAGGGGAACTTTCAAGATTTGCAGCCTTGGAGTAAAAAGAAAGTGAGGCTATCAATCCAATAAATAGCAAGGTAAATTTATTGGTAATAAGAGAGAACAAATTTGACATTTTCATTTCAATCATTATAAACGTAACACTACAAAAGAAAAACAATCAAGGACGTCAGAATTGGCAGCATTCAAATTCTTGAAAAAGAAATCAAATCCTTTAATTCGACAAAACCTGAAAAATAGCGCAATTTACGGAAATAAACTTTTGTTACAAAGGCATTAACCTTTTTATCACTATGGAAACACTATTTGATATTTTCCGCTGAGGTGCATCAATGCAAACAGATGTAGCAAACCATCATAATAAGCATCAAAGTAACCATCATCATAGGGTTCATGAGCAGCTTCCCAAAAGCAAGGCACTGAGATTGAGAGCAAAGGAGCATACTGAAGTATGTGACTGAGCCCGTGCTTCAACAAGTTCAGCAACCATCGAAAGTAATGTGTTTACTGAGCGAAGTCGAAGTGCAACAGTTGGACACTTATGATACACCGCCGATTCACGAAAGGGACACCAACAAAAAAAGTCTTACAATGAACCGAACTTATTTAAAAAGAAGAGGTGCAAATTCGCGTAAAGAACGGCGCCAGGTCAACCATTCATGCGCAGTTCCTTCTGATTCGTAATAAACGATATTTTGAAGTCCTTTATTTTTCAAGGCATCAGCAAAAGCCTTTACCCTTTCCGGACGTTCTTCCGAACCAATGCTGAGAAACATCAATTTAACTTGTTCATTGAACTTTTCAGGATTTGCAAAAATACCATCATACATTTGATCGATTTGCGCAACTGAACCGGCACCTCCGCTGAAGCCGCCCAGATAGGCAAATTTATCCAGGTTATTCATTACAACCTGGAATGTATGTCCTCCTCCCATAGACAAACCTGCCATAGCCCGGTTTTCACGATCTGTTTTTGTACGGTAAGAAGCGTCAATCATCGGAACAATCTCTTTGACCAATAATTCGGGAAAAACTCCCCGGAACATGGACCTGGGAGGACGAGGTCTTTCCGCCCTTTCACGTGACTCCGACGAAGCCGGTGTACTTGCACCTGCAAGGAAAGCATTCATTCCCGGATTATCAACACGTGGAGTGGGCTGTGAACCCGGAAGAGATGCATAACCACGATCCATTACGACAATCATGGGCGTTGCCTTTTTTTCTGCTATCAAATTATCCATGATGTCTCCCATTCTTCCCTGAAACACCCATCCGGTTTCATCTTCACCGCCACCATGTTGCAGATACAGTACAGGATAACGAGTTTCGGTATCCTCATCATATTGAGGCGGAGTATAAACATAGCACATCCGCCAGGTCTGCGTCATTTCCGACCAATATTTCTTCATGCGTATTTCTCCATGGGGCACATTTTGCGTTTTGTCATAGGGAAGTCCTTCGGGTATTTCGATAGCACTTACCCATTTGCTCATACCGTAATATGATTTTGTGGCAGGATCGGCGACATATACGCTATCAATGATAAGTTGATAATAATGAAACCCCACAGCCTCAGGCTGCGGCGAAACATAGGTCCAGTACCCATCATCTTCCCTCGTCATGGGACCACGAAAACTAATTTGTACCTTTTTCGCATCAGGTGCATAAACTCTGAAATAGGTATTTCCTTTCTCATCAACCCGGGGCCATTGAGCGCCATCGAGATTATGCTCATTCGGAAACGTTCCTTCAGGAAATGATTGTGCGTTCACGATCATTGATGAAAAAATCATCAATACTGCAATAAGATTAAATATGTTTTTTTTCATTTGAGTATAAATTTTAGTCCTTTAATTTTTATAGCCGATTGATATAGAATGATTTGTAAATCAATCTGCCTCAATCATACTTACTTCTTCCACAATTTTTCCATTTCTTCCAGTGTCTTTCCTTTGGTCTCAGGTACCATCTTCCAAACAAAGATAGCGGACAACACAGCCATTGTTCCGTAGAAAGCATAAGTCATTGCTCCACTGAACTCCATCATGGCCGGATAAGTAGAAGAAATCAGGTAGTTTGCTGTCCACTGTGCAGCTACCGCCACTGCCACTGCTTGCCCCCGGATTTTGTTCGGGAATATTTCTGCTATCAGTACCCAGCAAATTGGCCCCCACGACATCATAAAAGAAGCCGTGTAAATGATGATAAACACCAATGTGCTGATGCCAATGATATCGAAATAAGCCAGGCCGGCTACAGCAAACATGCCAATGGCCATGCCGATAGAACCAGTGATCAACAAGGGTTTACGTCCCCATTTATCCACCGTCATGATGGCAACAACTGTGAATATCACATTCACCAAACCCATCACGATAGTCTGGAACATAGAAGCATCCTTGGCAGCTCCCATACTTTCAAAAATACGCGGAGCATAGTATAAAGCCACGTTGATACCCACAAACTGCTGGAACACGGAAAGCAAAATTCCGATGATAATAACGGTTTTGCCATAAGAGAAAAGTTTAGCTTTGCTCACTTCCCGGATAGATTGCTCTATATCTGCCAAAATACTCTGTGCCTTTTCTTTCGATTGGTTGATTTTCTCCAAAACTTTAACGGCTTTGTCACTTTGATTAGACAAAACCAAATAGCGTGGAGTTTCAGGCACTAAGAACAGAAGTAAGAAAAACAATCCGGCAGGGATGGCTTCCGATAAAAACATATAACGCCAGCCGACACTATTAATCCATTCCAAGGTCTGTCCGCGGGCAATACCCCAATTCACAAAATAAACCACCAACATTCCAAAGATGATGGCAAATTGATTAAGCGACACCAGGCGACCACGAATTTCAGCCGGTGCAATTTCTCCTATATAGGTGGGTGAAACAGCCGAAACCAATCCGACTCCAATGCCTCCCCAAACACGATAGAAATTAAACATCAACAGCAGACCCATCGTAGGCTCTCCTCTTGTAAAAAACAAAAACTCAGGACATCCCGAGCCCAAGGCAGAAGTGAAGAAAAGAAACCCTGCCAGCAACAGGGTATACTTTCTTCCCAAACGATTTGCCAACAAACCTGAGATAGCACCACCGATGATACAGCCAATCAATGCACTCGAAACTGTCGCCCCATGAGCAAAAGCACCCAAACCCAAAGATTCGATCAGGTATTTTTGAAGAGACTTTTCGGCACCGGAAATCACGGCTGTATCATAACCGAACAGCAGGCCTCCCAAGGTGGCAACCAGGGTTATCCCGAGTATATAACCTATATTGTATTTTCTCATGTGAAAATATTTACTTAGATATACATATTGATAATGGCTTCGTACAATTCCTGTTTACCACTAATTTGCGCAGGTTCTTTACCCATAGCCACAGCATAATTCCGTAAATCTTCCAAACCAAGCTTTCCATCTTCAAAATCTTTTCCTTTACCACTGTCAAAAGATGCATAGCGCTCTTTCAACATCTGTTTATAAGGAGATTCTTCCAGAATTCTTGCTGCTGCCTCCAACGCACGGGCAAAAGCGTCCATCCCCGCAATATGGGCAATGAAAATATCTTCCAGGTCGGTAGAATTACGACGAGTCTTTGCATCGAAATTCGTACCTCCGCCTTGCAGACCACCACTTTTTAAAATGACCAACATAGCTTGTGTCAACTCGTTCACATCCATCGGGAATTGGTCGGTATCCCATCCGTTCTGATAATCGCCACGGTTGGCATCAATAGAACCCAACATACCTGCATCTGCAGCACATTGCAATTCATGTTCGAAGGTATGACCGGCTAAAGTAGCGTGGTTCACCTCAATATTCAATTTAAAATCTTTGTCCAACCCGTGTGCACGTAAAAACCCTATGACTGTTTCAGCATCTACGTCATATTGGTGCTTGGTGGGTTCCATCGGTTTAGGTTCTATAAGGAAGGTGCCTTTAAAACCTTTGGAGCGTGCATAATCACGAGCCATAGTCAGCATGCGTGCCAAATGTTCTTTTTCACGCTTCATATCGGTATTCAGTAAGCTCATATAACCTTCACGACCGCCCCAGAACACATAATTTTCACCTCCCAGTTCAATGGTGGCATCTATTGCAGTTTTAATTTGCGTTCCTGCATAAGCAACGCTGTCAAAATTCGGATTAGTGGCCGCACCGTTCATGTAGCGCTCATGGCCAAACACATTGGCTGTTCCCCACAACAATTTGATACCTGTTTTTGCCATCTTTTCTTTGGCATAGGCCACGATAGCCTTCATATTGGCTTCATATTCCTCAATTGACTTTCCTTCTTCGATAATATCCACATCATGGAAACAGAAATACTCAATCCCGATTTTCTGCATAAACTCAAAACCGGCATCCAATTTATTCTTTGCCCTTTCCAAAGCTGTATTTCCGGTGTTCCAGGGAAAAGTTTTAGTTCCTCCTCCGAAGGGGTCACCACCTTCCTGGCAGAGGGTGTGCCAATACGCCATTGAAAACTTGAACCAGTCTTTCATCTTGCGTCCATACACCACTTTTTCTGCGTCATAATACCGAAAAGCAAGTGGATTTTTACTCGCTGTTCCTTCAAATTTGATTTTTCCGATTTCCGGAAAGAATTCTTTTGTTGCCATAATAATTAAATTGATTAAAATAAATATAGTTTTATTGGATAAATTGTTTCCACAGATTGTAAGCTTCACGATAAGCCGATTGATTGCGGACATCCGGCTCTATCACCGCCACCTTATTCAAGGAAGCAAATGCTTCATCATTGGATTGATAAATGCCGGCACCCATACCTGCCGCACGGGCAGCTCCTGCCGCTCCGTCCGTATCAAACAGTTCTATGGTAGCTCCACTGATAGAAGCCAGGGTCTGCGTGAATAGCGGACTTAAGAACATATTGGCATGACCGGCACGAATCACACGTATGTCCATGCCCATCTCACGCATGATCTCCAAGCCGTATTCATAGGAGAACACTATGCCTTCCTGAGCAGCGCGCAACACATCTTTTTTATCATGTATATTGAAGTTGATACCGTGAATAGAGCAGTTTACTTCCTTATTCTCCAACACGCGTTCAGCACCATTTCCAAAAGGAATAACAGAAACACCCCGTGCACCTATGGGTGACTGTAAAGCCAACTGATTCATATCGCTGTAGGAAAGACCTTCCAGGGCCAGGTTACGTTTCAACCAGGAGTTCAAAATACCTGTTCCGTTGATGCACAACAACACTCCCAAACGCAATTGTTCCGGTGTATAATTGACATGTGCAAAAGTATTGACACGCGATAAGCTATCATAATGCAATTTGTCCAACACACCGTACACCACACCGGAAGTACCTGCCGTTGAAGCAATTTCTCCGGGATTAAACACATTCAACGATAAGGCGTTGTTAGGCTGATCACCTGCCCTGTAAGTAATCGGTGTGCCTGCTTTCAGACCTAATTCAGCAGCTGCCTCCTTTGAAACAACGGCCTGTACCCCGAAGATAGGTTTTATTTCGGGAAAGAAACTTTCCGGAATACCGTAATATTCAAGGACATCTTTCGACAAGGTATTATCTTTAAAATCCCAAAAGATTCCTTCAGACAGGCCTTCGATGGTAACACCCACCTCACCTGATAATTTCATCGCAATATAGTCTCCGGGAAGCATTAATTTGTCGATTTTTTCAAATAACTCCGGTTCGTGTTCTTTGACCCATGCTAACTTAGAAGCTGTAAAATTTCCCGGTGAATTCAACAAACGCGACAAAGCCCTTTCTTTACCGATGGCATTAAACGCTTTTTCACCGTATGGAACAGCACGGCTGTCACACCAGATAATAGAAGGACGAAGTACCTGCCGGTTCTTGTCAACCAATACCAGTCCGTGCATCTGCCAGGTAATCCCGATGGCCTGGATTTGCCCTGCCTGAATTCCGGCTTGTTTCATCACCGAATGATGTGCTAATTTCAAATTCTTCCACCAATCGGAAGGTTCTTGTTCTGCCCAACCGGGACGAAGGGCTGTTATTTTCATTTCTTCTTTCGGAAAAAAATCCGAAGCTGTGATCTTTCCGGTTTCCGCATGAACCAAACTTGCTTTTACCGAAGAACTGCCGATGTCATATCCTAATAAGTACATATGGTTTTTAGTGTTTAGTGTTTAGTGTTTAGTGAATGGTGATTAGTGAATTATTTATTTTCAATAATGCAAATCGTAAATTTTACCTTTTGTTATAAATGGTTTTATCAAATTTATAATACCGGGCGGCGCGGTGCGAAACATTTTGCTGTTTTTCATTCAAAGCAACAACATAGGGCATGGCAGCAATTTTCTTGTGGAAATTTCTTACATCAATCTTCTTGTTGTATATCGCTTCGTATAATTTACGCACTTGACTGATAGTAAATTTTGAGGGTAATAATTCGAAAATGACAACCGGTTCCGACTCTACCCATTTACGTATTTCTGACAAAGATTCCTCCACAATCAAATTGTGGTCGAAAGGCATTTGAGGCAATTCAGAAATGGGAAGCCATACCGAATCTTTATACTTTGAAATATTGACAAGTTTTCTGTCAATTTTACACAGGGATAGATAAGCTACCGTTATCAATCGATTGATATTGGGTTGATATTCCTTATCCAACCATTTCTGGTCTTCCACATTACGTGCCCTGTCGGGAGAAGCAAAACATCGAAACTGTCGGAGAGACATGCGTCTGATACCTGTCAGTTCATAAAGGACCCGGTTCGCTGCATCATCCACATCTTCATCGTTGTAGATCAAACTTCCGGGCAACTTCATGTTTTTAAACTCCGTAGTCGGCTCTTTCTCACGTTTGACCAGGAGAATATTTAAGTTTTCATTGTCAAATCCGAAAACAACACAATCAACCGAGACAAATGTATGTATGTAGTTACGTTTCATGGCATCAACCAGTACACAAAACAAATATTGTGTGCACAAATATAAATAAATATTTAGAAAACAAACAAAAAAATCTCCTTACACTTTAGTTAAATAATTGAAAAACAAGATATTACATTTCACTCTTTATACATTAAGCTCTTACTGTAAAAAAGACATAAACATACTGTAAACAACAGATTTTCAACGGAGTCTTTTTAATTAAAAAAGAATTGAAGATGTTAAATTGAACAGTAAGGGAAGGGTGTTAGTAGTTGGTAGTTAGTAGTTAGTAGTTGGTAGTTGGTAGTTGGTAGTTAGTAGTTTTTTGGGGAAGTTAAAGAAGTTATAGAAGTTAGGGAAGTTAGGGAAGTTAGCGGGTTCCGGGGTCGCGAGTTCAGTTTTTAGTTCATCGTTCTTAGTTTTTCGTTCATCGTCTTTATTCTTTTGTCTTTGCTCTTTTCTCTCAATTAAACATTTCTCCGTCTGTTTGTACTTTTTTGGGTTTTTTCTCGTTATTCAAACTGAATGGCAATGGCAAAATCATAACATTCATCTGTGAAGCTGCCGGTGAACCTATGTTTTTCATTGCTTTTTGCTTTCTTTTATATCATGGTTTTTATATTTATTTACTTGAATTAAAGAGTGTTATGATTGATTATATTAAGGGTGAGATCACTGAATTGAACCCAACTTATGTAGTAGTGGAAACTGCCGGAGTCGGTTATTTTATCAATATTGCTTTACCAACTTATTCTGCCTTAAGCGGTAAAAAAACATGTAAGCTGTTTATATATGAAGCAATACGTGAGGATGCCTACAACTTATTTGGTTTTTTGAATCAGGTGGAACGGGAACTTTTCTTGCTGCTAATATCCGTATCAGGTATTGGTCCCAACACGGGCAGGATGATCATGTCGTCATATGAAGCAGCTGAAATACAGCAAATGATAGCAACAGGAAATGCTGTTGCACTGAACTCAATCAAGGGTATAGGACCCAAAACCGCCCAACGCATCATCATCGATTTAAAAGATAAAATCATCAAACTCAATATTGAGTCTGACCTTGACTTATCGACTCAGCCACCACATCAGTTGAGCATCGAAACGCGTCAGGAGGCAGTTTCGGCACTGGTCATGCTGGGTTTTTCAACCAATATTGCACAAAAAGCAGTGGACTCCGTATTAAAAGCTCAACCTGACATACATGTTGAACAACTCATCAAGTTAGCTTTGAAAAACATCTGATTTTTCTATCTGTATTGGTCAATCAGCTGAAAAGTATGGTTTTGAAATCAAAAACATTATTTTTTACCTTTTTACTTGCATTTATTTCAGGCGCTGCGACGGTAATATTGTATGCATCGCCTGAACCTGCCATGTTGTTGCAAGAAGATGAAGGTATGGTTGATCAAACGCAGGACATTTCGGGAAACAAAAGCTTTTCCATCAGTAACGGATCACTTGATTCTTACGAAGATGTTCTACAAAAGAGTCCGTTGGATGCTCCCATGCCGGACAATGTAAAAACCACCGTTGAGTATGATGTCCACTCAGGTAATTACGTGATGCGCACCAAGGTCGGTGAAATGGAAATCGCCACCCCTTTTACCATGACAGGAGAGGAATATGCCGACTTTTCTGCTAAAAACGAACTTCAGGATTATTGGAGTGAGCTAAATAGCAAGGCGGAAGTTGATAATGAAAAGAAATTCTCCATCACCGATATCAAATTTGATATAGGAAAGGCTGATAAAATTTTTGGTCCGGGTGGTGTACAAATCAAAACACAAGGTTCTGCCGAATTAATATTCGGTGTCAAAAGCAATAAACTGGACAATCCGGCTTTGACAGAGCGCATGCGTAAAACCATCACGCCAAATTTTGAAGAAAAAATCCAGATGAATGTGACCGGAAGCGTTGGCGACAAGGTCAATTTCAACATGAATTACAACTCGGAAGCTACTTTCGATTTCGACCAAAAATTGGTCAAATTAAACTATAAAGGCAATGAGGATGACATCATCCAAAGCATACAAGCAGGTAATGTAAGTATGCAACTTAACAGTTCCCTCATTACCGGAGGCACGGCACTTTTTGGCCTTCGAACGGATTTACAATTCGGAAAATTCAGCATTTCAGCCATAGCTTCACAACAGGAATCTGAAACCAAAACGGTCAGTTCACGCGGAGGTGCCCAAAAAACAAAATTTGAAGTCAATATCGACAATTACGACGAAAACAGGCACTTCTTCATCGGTCATTATTTCAGGGATAACTTTGAAACGGCCATGAGCAGACTACCACTCATCACATCCGGCATCACAGTCAATCGTATTGAGGTCTGGATAACCAACAAGAGAGCCAACTACGACGAGGCACGCAACATCATTGCGTTTATGGACTTGGGTGAAAATCAGCGCATCGACAACCCTCATTGGCATCCGACGGGTACATCTCCCATTCCCAGAAATAATGCCAACACTTTGTATCAGGAAATTAACAGCCTGGATGGAGTGCGTGACATCAAACAAACAAATGCCGTATTGGCTGATAACTTATCCTCCTATGGTATCCATGGTGGGGAAGATTACGAGAAAATTGAAAGTGCCCGCCGCCTGAATCCTTCTGAATACAGTTTCAATCCCGCCTTGGGTATCCTTTCCCTAAGAAGTAGTTTGAATCCGGATGAAGTGATCGGTGTGGC
>JAAYQF010000117.1 GCA_012519425.1 Bacteroidales bacterium
AGCAAAGACAAAAGAACAAAGAGCAAAGACAAAAGAACAAAGAGCAAAGACAAAAGAACAAAGAGCAAAGACAAAAGAACAAAGAGCAAAGACAAAAGAACAAAGAGCAAAGACAAAAGAACAAAGACATTTGGTGGTTAGTGGTTGGTGATTGGTGATTTAGTATTCTAACTTCTCTAACTTCTTTAACTTCTTAACTTCCCAAAAAACTTCCAAAAAAAATAACTCAAACAATAAATAAATATGGTTTCTTCTCAGAATGATGTTTTTAGAAAGTTGATTGCCCACTGCAAAGAGTATGGTTTTGTATTTCCTTCCAGCGAGATATATGATGGATTGGGAGCTGTGTATGATTACGGGCAGAACGGTGTTGAATTGAAAAACAACCTGAAAAAATACTGGTGGGACAGCATGGTGTTGTTAAACGAGAATGTGGTTGGCATTGATGCGGCCATTTTCATGCACCCTACCACCTGGAAGGCTTCCGGACATGTGGATGCCTTCAACGACCCCTTGATTGACAACAGAGATTCCAAAAAGCGCTATCGTGCTGATGTACTGATAGAGGACTTGTTAGCTAAATACGATGATAAAATTCAAAAAGAAATAGAAAAGGCTGCCAAACGTTTCGGAGATAAGTTTGATGCTGAAATGTTCAGACAAACCAATCCGCGTGTACTGGAAAACCAGGCAAAGCGTGATGAAATACATGCCCGGTTTGTAAAGGCGTTGCATGATAATGATTTAACTGAGCTGAAAGCCATCATCGAAGACAACGAGATAGTTTGTCCCATCAGCGGCACCAGAAACTGGACAGATGTCCGGCAGTTTAATCTGATGTTTTCCACTGAAATGGGTTCTACATCAGAAGGTGCCACGCAAGTGTTTTTACGTCCCGAAACCGCACAAGGTATTTTTGTAAACTTCCTGAATGTTCAAAAAACCGGCAGGATGAAAGTCCCGTTTGGCATTGCGCAAATAGGAAAGGCTTTCCGCAATGAAATAGTCGCCAGACAATTTATTTTCAGGATGCGTGAATTTGAACAAATGGAAATGCAATTTTTTGTGCGTCCCGGGGAAGAACTAAAATGGTATGAACACTGGAAAGAAGTTCGTTTGCGCTGGCATCAGGCATTGGGCTTGGGCGACCACAAATACCGTTTCCACGATCACGAAAAATTAGCACATTATGCCAATGCTGCAACCGACATTGAATTTGAAATGCCCTTTGGTTTCAAAGAAGTGGAAGGTATTCATTCACGAACTGACTTTGACCTGGCAAGTCACGAAAAGTATTCCGGGAAGAACCTTAAATACTTCGACCCTGAACTGAATCAATCTTACGTACCTTATGTAGTTGAGACTTCTATCGGATTGGACCGTACCTTCCTGTCCATTTTAGCAGGAACATATACGGAGGAGACCCTGGAAAACGGGGAAAATCGCGTGGTCCTAAAACTGCCAGCCGCATTGGCTCCGGTTAAAGTTGCCATATTACCTTTGATCAGAAAGAATGGTCTCCCCGAAAAAGCGCAGGAGATCATGGACATGTTGAAATTTGACTACAAATGTTTCTATGATGAAAAAGACTCCATCGGCAAGCGCTACCGCCGTCAGGATGCCATTGGAACACCTTTCTGCGTTACCATCGACCATCAAACCATAACTGACAATACGGTAACAATTCGTCATCGCGACAGCATGGAACAAGAAAGAGTTGCCATAGAAGCTTTATCCGAAATTATTGGAAAATCAACAAGCATAAAAGAATTACTGAAGAAAATCTAATTGTACTTTTTCACATTTTCGGTGGGAGGAAATCCAAACTGATCTTCAGAATGGTATCTGAAATAATTGATACTGTTGAATCCAACGTGAGATACTCTTTCAGAGATACTGTATCTTCCCGTAAGCAATAGTTCTTCCGCATATTTTACATGTATAATTTTTAGTTTTACATGTATAATTTTTAGTTTAAATTAGTATTCTTTCAATTTTTAGAGAACTTTTGCAACATAATTAATGAATCTGGATTCTATTTGATAAAATAAACTTATATTTGCGTATTCATTTGAGAGTTTTTTAACAAATTTACTAATTTAAATTTTCAATCTTATGAGAAAACTATTATTACTTTCATTGTTTTTTGTTAGCGCCGGGTTTTTCCTGAACGCCCAAACTTTAGCAACCTTCGAAAACTTGGAGGAAGATGTTCTGCTTTTCAGCGATTATGGTACCAGTGGAGATCCATACTGGTTTGATGACGGTCGGTTTGTTGAAGGCGGTGTGCCGCAAGTGACCGACAACCCAAGCAAATCGGGTATCAACACATCAGACAGGTGTTTGGTAGCCATCAACGTAGCCGATGCTGACTGGTGGGGGAACTTTGCTGTGCTTGGACTAAGAGAACCAATTACCATTACCGAGGCTAACCGCTACCTGCACATCAACGTTTATCGTACTATCCAACCCAAAGCATTCCGGGTCGGTTTTAACAGTCGTGAAGAACCTAATTTGGTTTTCCAGGGGAAAGTAGCCAATGACGGCCAATGGGAAGGTATTGTTTGTGACTTAGGTGCAAAATACATGGGGGAAGCTTTGGAGTATCTCCACATTATACTGAGCAACAACTGGGACGATCCGCGTACGGGATGGGGAGTAGCCACTTATGCTTTTGATGATTTTGCGCTTAGTGATAGTCCTATACCCCCTTCAGTAACCTTGAAGGACGGTGACGGACTTTTCGTTGGCTTTGAAAGTCAGGACGAAATTGACACCTGGGTGCATAAACTAGAATCACTGAACGAAGAAAGTGTAGCTGAAATTATCGACAATCCTTTTGGTTCTTCAGAGGTGATCGGCAACAAAATCGTTAAATTTGATAAAAGCGCAAATGCCAGCTGGTGGCAAGGCTATCGTATTGAGTTCGACGGTGTAATGCCGGTTGGTGGGGACAACCCAACTCAACTACACGTACTAGCCTATGTTCCAAGTGCCGTCTTTGAAGCTGAAGAAGAATTGATGAATGTAGATATTCAACTCTGTGCCAAAGACCACATGGGTAACGAAAACGTGGATTTGTTCTCCATTTGGGACGATGAAGGTGATCGGTGGCATGATTTGGTGCTGGAAATTAACAACATAGAGTACCTAAAAGAGCTTACCGTGCGTTTTGATGTAAGAAAAGACCAGGATGAAAAATGGATAAATTCACCTGCCAATACTTTCTATTTGGATGCTATTGCACTTAACAATGATGCTAATCCGCGCGAAATTACTTTGGGATTGAACCAACAAAAGGCCGATAATCTTGCTTTGGTTTTCGCATCTGAAAATCAAATTAATATTCAAACAGATAAGGTCGTACAAGTTGAATTGTTCGACATACTTGGTAAATCAGTTCAATCTTCTGTTTATCACGGAAACGCTGTTATCCCTGCCATGAAAGGGGTTTATATCGTTAAGATCACTTCCGGTGATAACATCAAACAGATTTCCAAAGTTTTAGTGAAATAATTTTTCCTGTCATAGCTTGTCCTTTCCTTGTTTAAATTCTTGGCAAGGAGAGGGCAGGCATTACCAAAAAACATCCAATCTTTTTTTTACATTATTATCAATTTATAATGACAACCACATGAAAAAACACGTCTTTTTAGGACTTCTTATTGCGTTTACATTAGGTTGTTTCCTGTCGGCATGCGAAAAGGAGGACACGACGTCTGATCAAATCAAAACTTCACTGGTCGGAACATGGAAATTAACTTCGGTACAGATCAATGAGGTCGAACAGGATTTAACGGCTTATCCGGATTACATTCAATTTCAGTCCAATCAGATATTTATCACTTACGATTCTTCCACTGATGTTATCACACGAGGTGGATGGAGCTACAAGGGAGATATGTTGAATATTTCTTTTGATCTGCCTGCGGCTTACTACATATTGTCAGTAAACAATCTGAATTTAAACCTGAAACGTTACGATTTTAATGCTGATGGAAAATTAGACACCGGCATCATGAAACATACCCGGGTCGATGATTCGATGATACCCGAACAATAGACAACCACATCATAAACAGAACATGAAACGAAATATTCACAAAATCATTTTACCGGCTCTGTTCGCGCTTGTAGCTTTTTTATTTGCAGCATGTAACAGTGATCCTGATGATAAGTCTGCTTTAATAACAGGTCTTTGGATTCAAGAGAAGATTACCGAAGACGGTATCGAAATGCCGCTTCAGGATGAAGAAAAACACTTAAGTTTATTGATTGAATCCAACGGGGTGTACAGGACTTTTGGTAAAGATGCGGCAGTAAAGGAACATACCGGTGCCTGGACGGTAACGGACAACACATGGTTGGAATTAACTGTTGACAGATGGCAATTGGTTAACGACCCCCTGTCTCAAGCTCCTGCCAATCAGTGGAGGAAAAATCATATAGTCACCCGTTTTACAATTCTCAGTGTGACCGGTGAAGTGCTGGAATTGCGCTTAAAAACATATAAGGCAGATAAAAAATACTCGGCACTATTCACCGAAAATGCACGTCCGGTGATTACAAATTCAAATTTGGAGGAGATTGATGCCGAATTTAAAAGTCTGAAAACCTACATTTATACTTTCAAGAAAAGTAATTAAAAATATGATCACATGAAACCGACACGATTAAAATAATCATTAAACACACAAAGTAATGATTATTTTAACCGTCAAAGGTTCCGTCTGACAACTAAAAATAATAAATAAACAGATGAAAAACAGAACAGTTACCATATTATCCTTTCTATTGACTGTATTCTTTTCTACTGTACCGGTTACCGCACAAAACAGAGAAGTACGGGGTGTCGTAACAGATTCGGGAACGGGAGAAGCCTTGATTGGGGTTAACGTGATTGTCGAAGGTAGTACCCAAGGCACGATAACCGATTTTGAAGGACACTATTCACTGTCCATACCTTCGGATATTTCAAATCCGAAATTAAGGTTTACCTATTTGGGATACAGCGATATTGAAATAGAGATTGGGAATCAGAGAACAATCAATGTCAGCATGACAGAAACTTCGCAAGCCCTTGAAGAAGTTATAATTGTGGCGTACGGTAAACAGAAAAAGGAATCCATCATCGGTTCTATTTCCTCCATGAGTGGAGAAGAAATCAAAACCGTACCCGTAACCAATATCACCCAATCACTTGCCGGACGTATTGCCGGCGTACAAATCGTACAACCTTCCGGTGAGGTTGGAAAAGACGAAGCACAAGTTTACGTGCGCGGTATGGGTACCTTTAACAATGCCACGCCGATTTATATCGTAGACGGTATTGAAAGACAAAGCATTGCACAAATAGACCCCAACGAGATACAATCCCTGAACGTTTTAAAGGATGCTTCGGCAACTGCCGTTTATGGTATAAGGGGAGCAAATGGCGTAATTATCGTGACAACAAGACGCGGAAGCGTCAGCAAGCCCACGGTTTCCATATCTGCACAGGGTGTGATCACACAGCCCACCCGCATTCCGAGACCTTTGGACGCGTACCGGGCAAGTGCACTTAAAAACCTTCAGGATTACGGCGCAGGCCGTAACAACACCTACACCAACCTGGAGTTATTGCAATATCGTACCGGCGCCTCTCCATATATGTATCCCGATGTGGACTGGGTAGATATCATCATGAAAGATTATTCCACCATGCAACAGTATAATGTAAACATCACCGGAGGGACGGAAGGTGTCAAGTATTTTATTTCGGGAGGATTTTTGTCTCAAAACAGTTTTTACAACTACGATGATGCCACCAAGTTTTCGCGTTATAACTTCCGTTCCAACCTGGATTTCGATATCACCAAAGATTTTTCGGCTTCCCTGAATATAGGGGCACGGGTGGAAAAAAGAAGATTTCCGGGAATTGCATGGTACGGGAGCTGGCCCGTATATCGCGGTGCATTTGTTGCCAGCGGTCGTAAATATCCGCTTTATAACCCCGATGGCTCCTATGGAAGCCGGGATGGCGACGAACAAAATAACCTGGTGGGCGGATTGAGAAATGCCGGTGTTTACAAAAGCACCAAAAGTGTGGTTGAGTTAGGTCTAAACCTTCGTCATAAACTGGACTTCATCACTCCGGGACTGACTGCTCGCGGTCAGCTTGCCTTTGACAATATGGGCGAAAACGGAATTTTGTGGAATAAATCTTATGCCACTTACGAATACAACCTGACCAAAGACACCTACAAACAAATCGGGGAAAACTCTCCGCTGAGGTATTCGTGGGAGAGTGGCGAAGCATTCGACCAACGGGTATATATGGAGCTGGGGTTGGAATACGAACGAACTTTCGGATTGCACTCGGTAACCGGACTGTTCATAGGCAACCGTGACAGCCGTACCGTAAATACATATATCAGTATGGCAAACCAGGGTTTGGTGGGACGTGCCACCTATGATTACAGCAAATTGTATTTTGCAGAATTCAACGTAGGATTCAACGGTTCAGAAAACTTCCCCAAGGGAAAACGCTACGGGATCTTTCCGGCTTTTGCCTTGGGTTGGTTGATATCCAATGAGTCGTTTATCAGCGAATCCGCACTGTCAAGACATCTGAGTATGCTCAAAATTCGCGGCTCGATCGGTTGGGTTGGAAATGATAAATTACCCGGCGGTAACGATCAACGCTTTATTTATTTGCAGACCTATGACAACGTAAACGCTTTCCAAACGGGTGTGGGCGACACCTGGATGCAGGGCATCCGCATGGGAAGCATTGCCAACACCAATGTAAGTTGGGAAGTGGGACGCAAATCCAATATCGGATTCGAATCCGATTGGTGGAGGGGACTCTTGGGAGTAACCTTTGATTTTTTCCATGAGTACCGCGATAGAATTTTAATTGATTCCGGTGGTATGGCCACCATCACCCCCGCCTATGTAGGGGCTTCTTTCAAGTCAGCCAACCTGGGTATTGTCGAAAACAAAGGTTTTGAAGTGGAAATCAGCCACCGAAACAAAGTAGGCAAAGACTTTTCCTATTTTGCAAAAGCCAATATTTCATTTGCCCAAAACAAGGTTATTCAAAGAAACGACCCCGAAGGCAGACTACCCTATCAACGACAGGCAGGATATTCCATCGGTGTACAAAGCCTGTATCAGGCAATAGGTATTTTTCAAACCTACGATGAGATTTACAACAGTCCCAATCAAATGGGATTACCCGGCAACACGGAAGTCAAGCCCGGAGATCTAAAATTCCTGGACTTTAACAACGACGGTATCATTGATGAGGCGGATGCATTCCGTCAAGGCTATGGTACGGTACCCGAACTACAGTACGGAATAAACCTGGGAGCAAACTACAAAGGACTGGATTTCAATATGTTGTTCCAGGGTTCAGGACGTTCTCAATTCAGTAAAAACTGGGAAATCATGTGGCACTTCTCCAACAATGACAATGTATTTGAAAAACACTGGTATTTCTGGTCACCCGAAATGAGCGGCAATGAACAATACGTCCGCCTGTACGGTTCTTACACGAACAACGAACCGCAGGGCTCGGAATGGGGTTCTACCTACAAAATGGGTAGCGGAAGTTATCTCAGACTGAAAAGTGCCGAGGTGGGATACAACCTCCCCACTTCGCTGACCGGCAAGCTACATTTGTCCGCTTTCCGTATTTATGTAAGCGGTACCAACCTCTTTCTTTGGGCAAAGGAACCTTATATAGATCCCGACAACCGTGACGAACGCGGTGGTTTGATGCCACAGACACGTGCATTTAATGTAGGTTTAAATCTTAACTTTTAAAATTGCATGATGATGATGAAAACAATATATAATACAATCAAGTATGCAACTTTCACGTTGCTGACGGGTTTTGCCATGCTCTCCTGCGATGATTATCTCGATCGCGCACCCGAATTACCTTTGGATGACGAAACCGTATTTACGATTTTTGCCAATGCAGAGCGCTATCACAATGATATTTACGGAAACTTGCAGTCGCGCTTTAACGCCGTAGGCGACTATCAGCCCGTTCCCCTGGCTTCCGCCTCCGATGAAGCCGATTCTCCAATGGGCTATCACGGTACGCAAAACTTTAACATGGGTATATACGATGGCATAGATGCTAATCTCTCGAATTATTACGGCGGTATCCGAAAAGCCAATACTTTTTTAACCAAAGTGGATATCATACCATTTCCATCTGAAAACAAAAAGAATCAGATGTTGGGAGAGGTACACTTCCTCAGGGCGTTCTATTTCAACGAGATCGTCAAACGTTTCGGCGGAATGCCCATCATGGATGAAAGCAGGATCATCATGCCGGGTGAGAATATGAATTATGCCCGCAACTCTTACAAAGAATGTGTGGATTTTATCCTTGCCGACCTGGAGCGTGCCATTGACTTGTTGCCTGTATCCCTTACTGAGACGGAATATGGTCGTGCCACCAAAGGTGCCGCCATGGCTCTAAAGTCAAGAGTATTGCTGTTTGCTGCCAGTCCCCTTTGGAAAAACGAAATGAAGGAAGACCTGTGGCAACAAGCTGCAGATGCCGCCAAAAGCGTGATTGACTTAAAAGAAGGTGGTGAAAACATATATAAACTGTACGATACGGGAAACGGAGCCGCCGATTACGAACAGCTCTTCTTTACCAGACGGGAAGCCGGCAACAAAGAAATAATATTCTACCGTCATGCAGGTCCGGTGGGTTTCAGCTCAAGTGAAATTCAGGTGTGGGCACCCAAAGGTGGCAACCTGGGCGGTGATGGCGCTGTTGCACCTACGCAAAACTTCGTTGACCTTTTTGAAATGTCAAACGGTAAGTTGATTGATGAAGAAGGTTCCGGTTACAATCCGCAAGATCCGTATGCCAACCGGGATCCGAGATTCTACAAAATAGTATTGTATCACGGTTCTTCCTGGCAGGGAGAAACATTGGATTTGACGTATAATCCCAATGCCGACCTGAGCGGTACGCATCGCAAAACAAAAGAATATACCCGCACCGGATATTATGTGAGAAAATACTTACCGGAAGGCGTTAAATACCAAACAACCAATACTGCTTATCACAATTGGATTTATTTCCGCCTGGCAGAAATGTATCTGAATTATGCAGAAGCATTGAATGAAGTCCTGTCTTCTCCTTCGCAAGATGTCTATGATGCCGTCAATGCCGTACGCTCACGCTCAGGTGTGGTTAATTTGCCGGCCGGCCTGAACAAAGAACAGATGCGTGAACGTATCCGGAATGAAAGAGCCATAGAGTTGTCCTTTGAAGAACACCGTTGGTGGGACGCCCGCAGATGGAAAAAAGCAGTCGAATGGTTTGGCGGTGCCATGTATGAAATGGAAATCACCAAAGATGGCGGAAACCTGGTGTTCAACAAAAAACCATTTTACAACCGGGTATACAGAAGTTATATGGACTTATACCCCATTCCAACAGGTGAAATGCGTAAAAACCTGCTTTATCAACAAAATCCGGGATGGTAATTATGCATAATAATTAACACGTTAAATTAACACGTTAAATACAACAATATGTTTAAAACAATATATCACAAGGTTTTATTATTGGGTACGGCTGCTCTGATAGGATCGCTCGTTTTACAGTCGGCTAACGCTCAGGAAAATGACAGCATCTGCCAAGGCAAAGTATATGATGTGGCTTACGGAACGCGTACCAGGACGGAACTGACCGCTGCAATATCGACCATTGGCGGTGATGAATTATCCAAGGTTCCCGTCTCCATTCTCAATGATGCCATTCCGGGTAAATTGCCGGGCCTGACATCCCTCAGGGTGACCGGAAGTGAACCCGGTTGGACCGGTTCGGATTTCTTTGTGAGAGGTATCGGCACTTTCGGCGCAGGCACAAGCCCTTTGTTTATGGTAGATAATGTGGAAAGAGACATCTCTCAACTGGACCCGGAGGAAATACAATCCCTGACGGTTCTGAAAGATGCCGCTTCCACGGTAGCTTACGGGATGCGTGCTGCTAACGGGGTGATCAACGTAGTGACAAAAAGAGGTTTTGTGGGTAAACCCGAAATCACATTCAAGGCGCAGGCAGGAATGCAACAACCCACGCGCCTGCCGCAATACTTAAATTCCTACGAATATGTAAAATACAGAAATATCGCCTTGAACAATGAGTCTTTGACCATTCCAACCGACCCTCGCTACAATCCGGACAATTACAACGGCACCGGTGATCCGTTTCTTTATCCCAATACGGACTGGTACGGTGAATTCCTCAAAAATCTGGCTCCGCAGCAAATCTATAAATTGTCCATTGCCGGAGGATCTGAAACAGCCCGATATTTCGTACTGTTGGGTTATACCAACCAGCAGGGACTTTTTAAATTTGGCAATGAAAACAGTGCTTATTCGACCAATTATGACTATTCACGGTATAATGTGCGCTCAAATGTAGACGTGAACATCAACAAGTATTTGACTGTTTCACTGGACCTGGCAGGAAGAGTGGAAACCAAAGTGGCACCTGCAACGTCCTCCGCTGCAATTTTCGGTGCTTTATCACAAACACCTTCTACCATGCCCATCAAAAACAGGGATGGATCCATCGCCGGAACTTCAATTTATAAAAACAATCCGTATGGACTGATAGCAAAAACCGGCTATGGTAACTATGTGAATCGTTATCTGCAGGGAAATTTAAATCTGACTCAAAAATTGGATTTCCTGATAAAAGGTTTGGCCATAGATGCCATGTTTGCCTTCGACACCTATAAAAATTACGATAGGGGTAAAAGCAGAACATTTGCCGTATATCAGGAAAATTTAGACGGTACTTATACCAAATTTGGAGAAGATTCCGAGATAAGCATGAACTTCAGCACCTGGAGCAGTGATTATTATCTCCTGCTCACCGGATTTGGAGGCTTGAGTTACAAAAACAGTTTTGACAAACACGATCTGGCCATAGATGCCAAATTCGACATGTCCCGAAGAAATGTATCCGGAAATAATGTGGATTACAACACGCAGGATGTCTTCGGAAGAATAACTTACGGATTCGACAACAGATACATTGCAGAATTTGGATGGTCGTACAGCGGATCTGAAAATTTTGCACCCGGAAACCGCTTCCATTTCTATCCCGTAGGCTCCCTGGCCTGGGTTATTTCCAATGAAGGTTTCTTAAAAAACAGCAAATTACTGGACTTTTTAAAGTTGCGGGGGTCCTACGGCCTGGTAGGCAATGCGGACCTGGGCATAGGCAGATTTCCTTATGAATCAATATTCACCTCCGGAGGCGGATATACCTTCGGAACCGGTTATGCAGGTTCTGACGGTTCCTACGAAGGAAGAATCGGTAATCCGTGGATTGGGGCCGAACAATCCCTCAATGCCAACATAGGTCTCGATCTGGAACTGTTGAACCGTGCATTGGACATCAGTGTGGATGTGTTCAGCAACGACAGAACAAGGATCATTACTACGCGCAGCAGCACCCTGCCCGGAATCGTCGGACAGGAATTGCCGTACGAAAATATAGGTTCAGTGCTGAATCAAGGTTTTGAAGCATCCGTTACGCACAGCAAACAGGCAGGTCAGTTTAAATACTTTGTACAGGCTCATGTTTCTTATGCAAACAACAAGATTACCTACACGGATGAGGTACAAAATTTAGAGCCCTGGCTCTCGATGATAGGGCGTTCCGTAACACAACAATGGGGACTGCAAACAGACGGATTCTTTGCCAATCAGGATGAAGTAGATGCCTGGCCGGTATCAACCTACGGCCTTGTAAAACCCGGTGATTTGAAATACATAGACCAAAACAAAGATAATTTTATTAACGACGACGACAGGGTACCTCTTGGAAAACCTTCCATTCCGGAATGGAATTATGGTTTGTTGCTGGGATGTGATGTTTATAACTTCGACTTCAATATTGCATTGACGGGAATAGCCAATCGTTCCATTTTTGTAACCAACAACGTGTTGCGCGGGATGCAAAACAACAACAAAGTGACTGCAACCGTGTACGACACCTGGCAACAAGGCGTAAACGAATCCACAGCACTGTACCCGCGCCTGACAACCGAATCGAACAATCACAACAATCAACTCTCTGACGTGTGGATGTTCAGCGGTAACTTCCTGCGTATTCAAAATGTAGAGATAGGGTATAACTTCCCCACCCGCATCACACAGAAAATACGTGCAAGTAACTTACGCATTTTTACAAACGGATTCAATTTATTATCCTACGATGCATTGAAAAAGTTCAATCTGAGTGCTGAGTTCCCGGATGCCGGCGTGACAACCTACCCGGAAACGAGAGTTTATAATATCGGTTTAAATGTTAAATTTTAAAATCGACAGCAATGAAAAAAAATATATTATATACGATTATCTTCTTAACGTCTGTAGCGCTTGGTGTTTCCTGTACAGACTTTTTAGACAAAGATTTAAGAACAGACACCAATTTAACATACGAACAGATATTCCAGGACCCACATTTAGCTCCCGGTTTTCTAAATAATGCTTACACATTATTACCCGATGGATTTAACCGCTTAGGATCGGCCATGATGGCATCGGCTTGCGACGAAGCGGAACATTCGGATGCCGGCTCACCCATCCGTCTGTTCAACAGCAATTCAATATCTGCTTCTTACAATCCTGATGATGTGTGGAGCAATATGTACACAGGTATTCGCAAGTGCAATATTTTTCTGAAAGAATTGGACGGGTTGATAGTTGAATACAACAGCATACCCGAAGCAGAGCGACCGAATTACAAGGGACAAGCACTGTTTTTACGTGCATTTTATCATTTCGAATTACTCAAACGCTATCAAAAAATTATATACGTTGATAAAGTGATAGATCCTTTTGATGAAGATGAAATATACGCCTTAAAACAAATTGATTTTCATGCCGCTGTAGAACTAATTGCTGCCGATTGTGACTCAGCTGCTAATCTACTCCCTAACAGGATTACCGATGATGCTCAAAAAGGAAGGCCCGGTAAAGCCGCACCCATGGCTTTAAAAGCCAGGCTGTACCTGTACGCCGCCAGTCCATTGAACAACCCTGACAATGACTTAGAACTATGGAGTAAGGCGGAATCGGCTGCCAAAGAACTTTATGATAATCGCTCACAGTTGGGGATTGGCCTGGAATCTTCTTTCTCCGGTATTTTCACAACACCTTATAACAACGAAATCATATTTGCGTCCAGGGCCACCAATCGCAACGATATTGAAAGTGCCAATTTCCCTATCAGTTACCAGGGAAGTGGTTATACCAACCCTTCACAAAATTTGGTGGATGCATTTGTTATGAGCGGTACTTCCTACAAGAATGAGATGAACGGATATGATGCCAATGATCCTTATACCAAGCGTGAAAATAGATTTTATGCAACGATTCTGCACAATAATGCGAATTTCAAGGACGTTCCCGTTGAAACGTTTGTGGGAGGTAAAGACGGCCTGTTTGCCACTTCCACAGCGACCAAAACGGGATATTACATGAGAAAGTTTGTAACCCCGGCCATCAACCTGGAAAAGAATGAAACTGCACGTCGCCCCTGGATTTTCTTCAGGTATGCCGAAGTGCTGCTCAATTATGCGGAGGCAAGAAACGAGATATTGGACGCTCCGGACAAAACCGTACATGACCTGATAAATCTTATTCGCAGTCGTGCAGGCCTACGCCCTTTCAGAAACACTAGTGAATACATTCAAACTAAAGAAGAAATGCGTGATTATATCAAAAGAGAAAGACAAGTTGAACTGGCATTCGAAGAACATCGTTTCTGGGACCTGAGACGTTGGAAAGATGCTGAAGTGGTTTTAAACCAGGATATTCAAGGAATGCAAATCGAAAAAGCAGACGACACGTTTACCTACACCCGATTCACTGCAGCCAAACGCTCTTTCGACCCTAAATTTTATTGGTATCCCATCCCCCGAACCGAAATTCTGAAATATAAGAGTAAGGGTGTCACATTGGAGCAAAACCCCGGTTGGGAATAAATGTATTAATCCATAGATAAAAATTGAAGATATGAGAAAATTATTAATCGTTATCATAACTGCCTTCATGGTGGTTTTCCATGCCTGCGAAACCTCTGAAGAGATCAGCATGGGATTCGACCATGAAGTACCAACATATAAGGTACTTACCGACTCTTTATTGGTTCAGGCAGGGCAAACAGTGGAACTGAAAGTAGAAGTAACAGACAATGCCGGTTTAAAAAAACTTGTCTTTTCATATGGAAATTGGTTTTTGTTTGAATCCATCACATTGGATGAATCGGGAAACCCGAAATCTTACGTTTTTGAAACGTCCATAACAGTTCCCGATGACGCGGAAAAACAATGGAATGAAGAATTGATCAGAAACGACGGTAGTAAAATAACCATTGTGCAACAATATCATAAACTAATTCTGGAGGCTACGGACATCAATATGAATGTAAGGAATATCCCCATTTATATAAAAGTAGAATAGTCAATTAAAAATCGGAAAATATGAATCAAAAAAAAATCATATTTACGTTCATAGTCCTATTCTTACCGTTTGTCGTCTTTTCGCAAACCGTACTTGGCGATTTCGAAACTGACGGAGTCGTACCGGAATTTTCGATTGAGGAAAATGCTTTAACAAAATTAGAGATGACGGACAATCCGCTTAAAAATGAGCTAAACAACACTAATCAATCAGGTGGTAAACGAACCGCGGTATGATTGAAAAGCCGGCAGCGATGGCAAGGCCGGACAAAAAGGTTCACCCTGGAAAACGGCAGAAAAGCAAAAAGCTTCTTTAAACACGGGTTAGATTACATAGAAAACACTTTATTAAACACTTATTTTAAAGATAATATCAACATATATAAATTTTTGTCATGTACTTAAAAAATGAATATTCAATGAAAACATTCAGAATTCTTTTACTCTTCTTAATCTCTTTCGCAGGATTAAGTGCACAGCAATTATCTGTGAATAATTTAACGGCTGAACACAAAGTTAATCCTATCGGAATCGATGCAACTCAACCTCGATTTTCGTGGAAAATTTCAGCAACGGGAAACAATGTTATGCAAACCGCGTATCAAATTCGTGTAGCAACGAATGCATCTTTTTCTTCTTCAAGTGTGGTTTGGAACTCGGGTAAAGTGGCATCTGACGAATCTGTTTTACAGAAATACGCCGGCAATAAACTTGAGTCGGGACAGTGTTACTACTGGCAAGTGAAGGTTTGGGATAACAAAGGTCGCGCATCCAAATGGAGCCCGACGGCATTTTGGGAAACCGGGCTTTTATCTTCATCGGATTGGAAAGCACAATGGATTGAGTTTAGTGAAACTGCGGATCGATATATCCCCGCACCTTATTTTCGCAAAGAGTTCGATGTGCCTAAAAAAGTATCGAAAGCAGTTATTTATGCTACGGCGCACGGACTTTACGAGTTGTATCTGAATGGAGAAAAAGTGGGTGACCAGGTATTTACACCGGGTTGGACAACATATGGAAAGCGATTACAATATCAAGTGTATGATGTTACCAAACAACTTCAAAAGGGTCCAAACGCTATCGGTGCAATCCTGGGCGATGGATGGTATCGTGGTTCGCTGGCCTGGAATGATAACTGGGGCATTTATGGAAAAAATCTCGGATTATTTGCGCAGATGCGCATTGATTATTCCGATGGAACTTCGTCCCTCATTGTTACCGATGATAGTTGGAAAGCCACTAATGAAGGACCTGTTGTTAAAAATGGCATTTATTACGGAGAAGATTACGATGCTACAAAAAACCTGGATGGGTGGAATAAGGCGGGCTACAACGATAATGCATGGAAAAATGTCAGCATCGGTAATTATGATTTCAACTTAGTGGCATCGGAAGGTGCCGAAATCAGAAAAATTGAAGAGATAAAGCCGGTAAAGATTTTCAAATCGCCCGGCGGCAAACTTTTGGTGGATATGGGGCAAAACATGGTCGGCTGGATTCGCCTCAAAGTTAGTGGTCCGAAAGGAACCGAAATAACCATTCGTCATGCTGAAGTGTTGGATAAAAACGGTGAATTTTATACCGAAAATCTCCGTTCTGCCGAGTGTGTGCTCAAATATACATTAGCAGGAACAGGTGAAGAAGTTTATGAGCCCCGCTTTACGTTTATGGGATTTCGTTTTATCGAAGTTGTCGGCTTTCCCGGAACGCTCACCGCGGATAACATTACAGGTATTGTAGTACATTCCGATATGCAACCTACAGGTAAGTATGAATCCTCGGATCCTCTGCTTAATAAGTTGCAGCATAATATTGTTTGGGCACAAAAAGGTAATTTCCTTGATGTGCCTACTGACTGTCCGCAACGTGACGAGCGACTGGGTTGGACAGGCGATGCTCAATTGTTTTTCCGTACGGCTGCGTTTAATTATGATGTGGCTGCTTTCTTTACGAAATGGATGAAAGACCTTGCACTCGATCAGCGCAAAGGTGGTGAAGTTCCGGTTGTTGTTCCCGATGTATTAAATCCGCAAGGTTCGGAAACTGCAGGTACTTCTGCCGGATGGGGAGATGCGGCGACCATTATTCCCTGGGAAATGTATTTGGTTTACGGTGATAAACAACTTCTTGAAACACAATATCCGAGTATGAAGGCTTGGGTTGAATATATTCGCAGTAAAGCCGGTGACGAAATGATATGGAAAGGCGGAAGCGTTTATGGAGACTGGTTATTTTTCCACCCGTTCGTCAATGACCACACAGTCCCTGACGGACATACGGATCACGATTTCATTTCAACGGCCTTCTATGCTTATTCAACCAGTATATTGGCCAATGCAGCCCGTGTGTTGGGAAAAACTGATGACGCACAGACTTATGATGAACTGTTTAATAAAATCAAAAATGTGTTTATTCATGAATATGTGACTCCGGCCGGAAGAGTGGGAACCAACTCTCAGACATCTTATGTGCTGTCGCTTATGTTTAATCTTTTGCCTGATGATTTGAGATCAAAGTCGGCACAATTTCTCGCAAACGATATTCGCAGCCGAAGTACACACCTTTCCACCGGATTATTAGGAACGTCTCATTTGTGCCACGTGCTTTCAGATAACGGATTTATAGATGTTGCGTACGATTTATTGCTTCAAAAAACATTTCCATCGTGGCTTTATCCCGTTACTCAGGGAGCTACAACTATTTGGGAGCGATGGGACGGACAACGCCCTGATGGAACCTTCCAAAACAAAGGCATGAATTCTTTTAATCACTATGCTTACGGTGCCATTGGCGACTGGATGTATCGTGTTTCCGCGGGATTAGACACCAAATCACCGGGATATCGTCATTTGTTACTAAAGCCGTATCCCACCCAAAAACTTGAGTTTTCCAAAGCTACTTTTGAAAGTGCTTATGGCACAGTTACCTCGGGTTGGGAAAGGAAAGATGGTAAGATATTGGTAAATCTGGTGGTGCCGCCTAATGCAAAAGCAACGGTGGTCCTTCAAACTGATAATCCTTCGAATATAACGGAGGCAGGACAAACCATCTCGGCAAACAAAAACATCACCGGTATTCAAAGCGAGAACGGCAAAACACTGTTCGAAATTGGTTCGGGAAGTTACCTGTTTGAGTACCCGGAAGAATAAAGAATGGTATGATATAGTGCTGCATTTTTAAGTTGAAATTGGGATACAACAAAAAAATAAAAGCATATTTTCAATGTAAAAAACAGGGATATTCGTTAAATTTAAATTTAATGAATATCCCTGTTTGAAACTGCAACTATAAATTTTATGTGGACTGACGAAAAAATGATACTCACGTTGAGGCCTGCTTACTACCACGTAGGTAAAATTTTTTCCGAGAATTACAAACAATTCACTACTTTTGCGCGAGACCTTGGGTTCTTCTGTTTTCATTATACTAATTGGAAATCAACTATAAAGATACAAAAACCTAAGTCTTTTTCAAATAAAAATGAAATTAATTTGCTGATTTTCAAATAATTATACAGATACATAATTATTGTCATGCACTAAAGAGAAAATTATTAATCGTCATCATAACTGCCTTCATAGTGGTTCTCTATGCCTGAAACCTCTGAAGAGATCAGCGTAGGATTCGGTCATGAAGTACCGACCTATAAAGTACTTACCGATTCTTTATTGGTTCGGGCCGGGCAAACCGTGAAATTAAAAGTAGAATAATCAATTTAAAATTGAAAAATATGAATCAAAAAAAATCATATTTACGTTCGCTGTTTTCAGTCAATCGTTAATTGTTAATTAAGTATTTAAATAAACTTCAAAATACAAACACTTTTAGCGCATAAATCAATTAAGCGTAGTAGATTTACTGCTGTTTTAAGATAAACAGTCCTTATCTGTTCTTGGGTATACATTAAAAATCAACAATTTAATTATCAATCATTTATTCATAATATTAAAAAAATGAAAAAAACTATCATTTTACTTTTAACTGTGGTTTTAGGAATAACCGGGTTAAAAGCACAGCTGTCTTTTGGTGAGGCAGAAAATTTAAATGCCGGATGGAAATTCATGTTAGGAGACTCAGACCAGGCAACGAAAATCAGTTATAATGCCAACAGGTGGCAAAATGTTACGCTTCCGCATGACTGGAGTGTAAAGGGAGTATTGAGTCCCGGCAACGCAAGTTGCACAGGTTATTTACCGGGAGGAATCGCCTGGTATAGAAAAAATATTCACATTCCGGCGAGCAAAGCAAATGAAAAAGTTTACATTTATTTTGAAGGCGTTTACAATCGTAGTAAAGTATATGTAAACGAACAATTGGTAGGAGAACGTCCAAACGGATACATCTCTTTTGCTTACGACATTACCAATCTGGTAAAATTCGGTGAAGATAACTTAATCGCTGTTCGGGTAGATCACAGTCGCTCCGCAGATTCACGCTGGTACACAGGCTCGGGAATTTATCGGGATGTGTGGCTGGTAACTGCTAATCCTATACACATCGCTCAATGGGGTGTTTATGCTTATCCTGAAGTAAAATCGGCTAAAAGTGCTGTATTGAATATTGAAACTGAAATTGACAACGAAAGTGCTGAAGATGCCAATCTCTCGGTTGTGAATGAATTGCGCGCCGCCGACGGTAAAGTAGTTGCCAGCAATACAAAAAAACTGAAAATTGCAGCAGGAGGCAGCAGTACCTTAAAACAATCACTGAACATTAAAAACCCCGGTCTGTGGGACATTGACAATCCTACTTTATACACTTTGGAAACTAAAGTATATGAAAAAGGCAATCTGATTGACCAAAACTCCATGCAAACAGGATTCCGCACCTTTACGTTCGATCCAAATAAGGGTTTTGCATTGAACGGTACATGGATGAAAATGAAGGGCGTGTGCATTCACCACGATTCCGGCGTGCTGGGTGCAGCATCTTATAAAGAAGTTTGGAGAAAACGTTTATTGAATTTGAAAGAAATAGGCGTCAATGCCATCCGAACCAGTCACAACCCGCAAGCTACACATCTCTATGAGCTTTGTGACGAACTGGGACTTTTAGTAATGAACGAAGCTTACGACGAATGGGAGTTCCCAAAGCGTAAATGGTTAGAGGGCTGGAACGTAGGTACGCCCGGTTTTGAAGGTTCATATGATTTCTTTGAAGCTTGGGGTGAAAAAGACCTGGAGGACATGGTCAAAAGAGACAGAAATCACGTTTCTATCTTTGCCTGGAGTATCGGTAATGAAGTAGATTATCCGAATGACCCCTATTCCCATCCTATCCTGGACGGTGACGGAGGTTTTACGCAACCCATGTTCGGCGGATATAAAAAAGATGCACCCGATGCGATGCGTCTGGGTGATATTGCTGAAAGACTGGCGAAAGTAGTGAGAAAATATGATCCTTCACGTGCAGTAACCGCCGGTTTGGCAGGTGTAGCTATGTCAAACGAAACCGGATATCCTGCCGCATTGGACATTGCCGGTTACAACTACACGGAAAGTCGCTACGAGACCGATCATGTAAAATATCCGGATCGCGTTATTTATGGCAGTGAAAACCGTCACGACATGGCAGCATGGAAAGATGTTAGAGACAAAGAACATATCTTCGGACAATTTCTGTGGACAGGCATCGACTATTTGGGTGAATCCGGAAGATGGCCTTCCAGAGGATTTTATTCAGGTTTGTTGGATTTAGGTGGAAACATCAAACCGCGCGGTTATTTCCGTAAAGGCCTTTGGGCATCGGAACCTACGGCTTATATCGGCACCTACCCTACCCCGGGACGCAGAGGAAGCAGAGCAGGCAACCAGGACGTTTGGTCTGCATTAGAAGCTGAACAAGCCGGAGGCTATGTTGAAAGAGTTCCGTCTATGGATGCATGGCCAATCTGGAACTACAATGATGGTCAGTCCATACGCGTTGTAACCTACACAAATGCCGCTAAAGCACAATTGGAACTGAACGGGAAAACAGTGGGTCAACTTAAAGATTATAACGACGATACCGGTATTATTTATTGGGATATTCCTTACGAAAGCGGAAAATTGGAAGTGATCGGATTCGACAAGGACAATAATGAAATAGTGCGTGAATCAATTGAATCTTCAGGACGTTCCCACGCATTGAAAATAGTTGCTGCCGACGAGCAAATCCAAAAATCCGGTGGTGTTGCAAAAATCTTATTACAGGTGGTGGATGAAGACGGAAAGCTTGTAATGCTTTCGGATGATGAGGTAACTTGTCGCGTGAACGGACCAGGCAGGCTACTTGGCTTGGAAGCCAGCAACAACTCAGACATGGGAAATTATACCGACAACGCACAACGTGTATATCACGGGCACCTGGTTGCATACATCCAATCTACTACTGATGAAGGAACAATCAGAGTCTCCTTTACCGCTCCCTGGTTAGAAGGTGCTCAAACCGAAATCGTTATTGAATAAAAAGGGGATATTCGTTTAATTCAAATTTTAGAGCAAGACTGATAGAGATCTCATCATATCAGTCTTGCTTTTTCTTTTTTTTGAAGTTTTTATCTTTGATATAGGCATATGTCCAACCCCAGATTACTTGACTATCAGTTTTTGTACAAGATTTTCTTGACTATTGAACAATCTAACGAAGTACACACCCGACTCCAACTCTGAAATATCGAGGGTTTGCTCTGTTTCATTTAATCGTGTTGATCGCACAACCTGACCCTTCAAGTTAACAATATGCAGCTCAGTTTCATTGAGATAGCTGTGATTGTTATAACTTATATTGATCGCGTTGGAAGCCGGATTAGGATATACCGTCATGAAACCGGCCACGTGTGCAGCGTGCTCCATTACAGAAGTTACATTCATCAAATTTTGAATCTCATCAGCAGGCAAAACATAATTGTATATTCTAAAATCATCTACATAACCTGAAAACAAAGGATCAGGATATTGACTTCTTCCGATATAATTCAAAAGAGGATTGAAATCCGAAGGTTTAATGGTAAAACCGTCAGATTCAGCGGCTACTTCTCCGTTTACATATATGCGAGCGGTATCATTGCCTAAAGTCACCGCCACGTGTGACCATCTTGACAATATCAAGGGATCAGCATCCAATCGTTGTTCTTCACCACCGTTTTTAATGGCAAACCTGAGTTTTCTCGTATCCGTACGATTCGTAAGAAACATATTCTCAGACTCCCCATTACCAAAATCAAAAATCCGCTGCCATTGATCCGTCGATCGTGGATAAACCCAGGTTGCAATAGTAATCTGATCAAAGTTTGCCACGGTTGGGGGAAGTTGAATAGAATTGGCTCTGTTGAAATTAACTGCTCTATTACCAACTTTCCCGGTCACATATCTTGGTGTCCCGACAAAGGAGCCATGCAACAGATTCTCCGTCTCATCCAAAGCATTGTTCTCAAAAGTATAATATGCCACCAACCTGTCCCCTCCCATTGCCTCGGCAGAAACCTCATTGGAATAATCAGACCTGTTCAAGGACTTATCAATGGCTTTCACTTTATAATAATAAGGTTTGCCCGGTAATGACGTATTATCAACGAAAGCAAGAGTCTTAACATCGCGGGCAATGGTTTCATAATCCCCGTCCGAAGCATCACTACGAAAGATGATATAGCTATCTACATCCCCACCAACACTATCCCACTCTAACCGAATAGAATGTCCTTGAGCAACAGCACTCAAATTAGTCGGTGCTGCAGGGACTTCAAACTCAATAGGTGCATCCACAGGTAAAAAACGCCATTGCTGACTATGATGGCCGGTCGGTTCATACTGTGCAACATTAGCTCCAGCCACGACCAATTTATTTTGAACGTCAATGCACATTGCACTGAGGCGGCTTCGTATGTAAAACCAACCATCCCCGGCATACTCCAAATACCACTGCTGATTAACACTCTTGTTATCCTCCCACATCATGATATTACCGTTATTTTCGAGTGAAAAATTAAGAATATCCAACGTATTTCCGCTATTGACTGCCGTAATCGTAAAATAACTAAAATCACCACCTACGCGGGAATCAACAGGGACAACATTCCATTGCTGATGTCTGGCGCCTGCTCTATAATTATTTTGTCTCACATTTGCTCCCGTCTGAGTTGAAGCATTTGTCACTTCCATAACCTTTTGGCTATTGCGGTTTACTAAAACATATGTACCATCTATCACCGGTTGAATGTCATCTCCCCAACTAATATTTACCACACGTTCAGCATTGGTCTGCCCCTGCTGATAACCCGTCCCCCCAGGCAAAGTCATAACATACTCTCTCTGTGGCCCGTAGCCGTCAAAAAACACAGACTTGTCTTTGGATAAAAAACGGTAGCTGGTGGTAGCTGCCTGGCGCTCAGAGGTTCCGCCAAAAGCCTGCAGCTTACCTTCTTCATTGCGGTAAACCGCTGCAGAAGTCCAGTTGGGACGATGTTCGGCATAAGCTAAACGTTTACCGTTACGACTGGCTTTTACAAACTCGCCGCGGGCATATTCAGCAGTACCCCACCATATTCCGGTTTGCATGCCATATTCAACACCAACCATTGCTTCCATCACGTTGTGTAACTCATCTGCAGTGGCATGATGCCCATTTCTTCTAACCTCAGTGAAAAAATTGGCATATGTATCAAAAACACCGGCTAGTTGGTGGGTATTTCCCTCATCCAATCTTGCTTTCAAATAATTATACCAGGGTAAAGCCTGATCACAATTCAAGGTATTGCCTCCACTGATTCTAATATTATCAAAACGTGGAATCTTACGCAACTCTCCGGCTATATTATAGAAGTCTTGCATGTTCCCTTGTCCCCAGCCATAATCAGGTTCATTGAAGGGTGCCACAGTGACCACCTTAAGACCACGTTCCTGTACACGTCTTGCAGTGGCATCAATTAATTTTGCCCATCTTACGGCTTTATCAGTGGAATACCACTCATGAACGCTGGGGTGGTCACAATTCAGCATAACTTTGGTATTCGGACCGGTAAAATTTGTAATAATATTCAAACGCCTGTTTAAATCTGTAATCTGACTTCCCTGAATATCGTCATCGACCAAAGGAAGCGTTGGTTGAAAAGATGCCCTGATAATATCCACATTATCAATGCCCATAAAAGCAACTCCACGACGGACATTGCCTTCATCCAGCCAGGCTAAATCCAACCCCCAAATGATGGGTGTGCTGATACCTTCATCATTGGTATCAAACATAACCACGCGATCTGCAACCGGTTGGGCAACAAAAAAATCAGATATACTGACCACTGAATCTTGACCCTGTGCAAAAAGAAAAGATGTTGCAAAAAGTACAACAATACTAAGAGAAATAATTCGTGTTTTCATGTGTATTATTTATTATTTTTAGTTGTCAGATGGAACCTTTGACGATTATAGTGTACGTAAACAGAATGCAAATATAAAAGAATAATTCAAGAAAAACACGTCAGATTGAGAATTTTATTATACATTTGCGGATTGAGAACATTTTAATTAAAATTTATATTGATATTTTAGAAAGCTTTTGCACCATGAAATTTAAAGTGATCTTTTTATCCTTACTTTTTTTGGTATCCCAACAATTAGTCTCTCAGGAGCAACTCTATCCTGATCATTTTCCATTGCAGGATATCCGTCTTAAAGAGGGCATCTTCAAGCATGCCATGGATTTAAACATACAGTCTTTATTGGAATACGACACTGACAGGTTGTTGGCACCTTTTTTTAAAACAGCCGGCTTACATACTGATGCATCCAGTTTTCCGAGTTGGATCACTTTAGACGGTCATGTTTTGGGACATTACCTGTCTGCTTTGGCTATTCATTATGCTGCCACCGGAAGCACCGACTGTAAAAACCGCATGGACTATGTTGTCTCTGAATTAAAAAGATGTCAAACAGCCATTGGTAACGGTTACATAGGTGGAGTCGACTTAGCCTTCTGGAACAATGTAAAGGCCGGAAATATTCATGCCGAACCTTTTGGGCTGAATGGAGTATGGTCCCCCTGGTATAATATCCACAAGGCATTTGCAGGATTACGCGATGCCTGGGCATACGGACGCAATGAAGATGCAAAAGAAATGTTCTTATACCTGTGCGACTGGGGCTTGACCATTATTGACCCCTTGAGTGAATCACAAATGGAGACGATGATGATTTGCGAATATGGTGGAATGAACGAGGTTTATGCAGATGCCTATGCCATTTCCGGAGATATAAAATATTTGAATGCAGCCAAAAGATTTTCACACAAGGTGTTTTTCGATAAATTATCAGCACGTATCGACAACCTGGATAATATGCATGCCAACACGCAAATTCCCAAGGCGATAGGTTATGCCCGTGTTGCAGAATTAGACAACGAAGCAACAGCTTATACCACAGCAGCAAAATTCTTTTGGGAAACAGTTACTTCCAACCGCTCTTTAGCATCAGGAGCCAATAGCAGAGATGAGCACTTCCCCCCGGCTTCTGCTTGCAGGGAATACATAGAAACACGCAACGGTCCCGAGTCTTGCAATACCTACAATATGCTCAGACTGACCGGTAACTTGTTCAGCATGAACCCGGATGCAAAATATGCCGACTTTTATGAACGTGCCATGATGAATCATACCCTGTCAACTCAACATCCCGGGCATGGCGGATATGTGTACTATACCTCAGCCAGACCACGACACTACCGCATATATTCTGAACCCAACGTTTCAATGTGGTGTTGCGTAGGTACAGGCATGGAAAACCACGGGAAATACGGTGAATTTATCTATACCCACTCAGGGGATTCCTTGTATCTGAATTTATTTATTGCATCTGAATTAAACTGGCGGGAAAAAGGTATTACCATCGAGCAGGAAACTCTCTTCCCCGATGCTGACAGCAGCAAACTCATCATCAAAACAGATACTCCCCGGGAATTTACATTGAAAGTACGTTATCCGGGATGGGTAAAACCAGGCGAGATGTCTGTTGTGTGTAACGGCGTTAATTATGCTGCATCTGCATCACCGGCTTCTTACGTAACAATTACAAGAACATGGAGCAATAATGATGCGGTGGAAATCAAAACTCCCATGCACGTAAGCATAGAGGAACTGCCCAATGTACCTGAATACATAGCTGTGATGTACGGTCCCGTACTGCTCGGTGCCCGCACCGGAACAGAACACCTGGCAGGCTTGATTGCAGACGAGAAACGTTGGATAAATTATGCAGACGGTCCGTTGTTTCCCCTAACAGAAGCTCCAATCATTGTTGGTGAAAGAGAAGAGATTCTCGAAAAACTTAACAACATGCAGGCTGTACCGGGAAAAACCTTGCAGTTTACTGCACCGGATTTATTCATACTTGAAAAAGACAAAGACCTGGTATTTGAACCTTTCTTCCGTATCCACGACAGCAGGTATATGATGTACTGGCTGTCCATGACCGAAAAAGAATATTTGAAAGTGAGAGATGAGATGGAGCGGACGGAGTACGAAAAGATAACCCTGGATGAACGCACTGTTGATGTAGTGGCTCCCGCTGAACAACAGCCGGAATTAGATCACCAGCTACAATCACATGCCTCTAATTTAGGATACCATATGGAAGAGGGATGGCGGGACGCCGGAAGCGGAGGGTTTTTCAGCTATAGGCTACGTACGGATGAAAAAGAAGAACTTTTCCTGATGGTGAGGTATTGGGGTAATGAAAGTGGCAGCCGCACCTTCGACATCCTGATTGATGGTAAAGTCCTGGTAACCGAAAATATAGTAGGCAAGTGGAATAAAAACGAATTTGTCAACGTGGAATATCCCATACCCGCAAACATGCTGACCGGCAAATCATTCATTACGGTCAGGTTCCAACCCAAGGCTAATAATGTGGCCGGCGGCGTATTTAACCTGCGCTTGCTGACAAAAAAAAAAATTGACATTTTCGAGTTATCTCTACTGATCAGAAATATTGAAAGTAAGCTTCAAAAGATAAATATAGGGAGCGGAGTCGGAGAATATCCGGAAGACATTGTCAGTGAGTTCGAAACTACCCTGAATGCATCAAAAGCTTTGATGGAGGATGAAGAGGCAACTGAGGAGGATATCAGCAATGAAGTAGCTTCTCTCAAAAAAGCTTATCGAAATTTCCTGGCTGAGAAAACAGGACCACCGCTCATTCATTTTCAAGCTGCAGAGAACAATCAAATCATCGATTTAACAGGAAACAATTTCAATGCTGAACTGAAAAACATGGCAAACACCCGGGAAATGGGAACATACCAAGTGATAAACCTGGGTAATGCAAATGGATATGTAGATATGAGTGCAGAAGCAGGTGATGCCCTGGCACAAATGGAAGACTTTTCAGTGTCCGTTTATTACCACATCAGAAGTGGAGTTTCCATTGTCGGAAGAGGGAACTTCTTATGGACATTTTCAACCCGGGAAAATTGTAGCGAAGACACCGGAGGATACATCGCATATCGCGTAAATGCACAACGCTATGCCTTGTCGGAAAAGGGATGGGGTAACGAATCCGAAGCCCTGCAAATCGGCCTGCCGGCGACCAAAGGAAAATGGCAACATCTGGTTTACACACAAACGGACAATATTGCCCAAATCTACATCAATGGGGAACTCAAAGCGGAAGGAAAAATGTATTGTACACCCTCTGAAATAGGAGCGACAAGTTACAACTGGTTGGGAAAATCGCCGTTTCCTACGGATGCCTACCTGAGAGGCACCCTGCTTTACGACTTTAAAGTGATGGACAGGACACTGAAACTCAGTGAAATTGAAGAATTAGCCGGGGAAGTATCCAGGCTTCAATATGCCTATGACAACCCGGCAGGAACAAGCAATCCTTCTGGTAACTCAACGATGGCATGGGCAGAAAATAATAAAATTATCATCCATAGAACCCAATCCATCGAGACTTGCCAAGTGTATAATGTGTTGGGAGTTTCATTGTTTTCAGTTGATTTAACAGATGAGATAACTGAAATTAAAACACAACCGGGTATCTATATCGTCAAAACATCCACAGGCCTTACACAAAAATTGATAGTCAATTGACAACCTTAACCCATCTGTTTGTCGATTCTAAACAACCCATTTTTCTTATCAGGCTTTTAAAAAACATAAAATAATAGCTGTGCTTAACAAAAAAAGAATTAGTTTTGCCCTTTCTTTTTAAAGACATACTTTATGTGGACGTATTTACCTCAAATTATTGGAACAGCTGTAACCATTGCTATCATTGCAGTATTAAAAGTTCTCATCAGACGAATTATTAAAAGATACACAGCATCCAATAGTCAAAGAACAGAAGTTAGGGTCAACCAGGTAGTCAGAATTTTTAATATTTTCTTTAATTTATCCGCAATTGTCATTCTGATTATTGTATGGGGAGTTGATACCCGCAACCTGATTCTTGTCTTATCATCCGTTTTAGCCGTCATAGGTGTGGCATTATTTGCACAATGGTCAATGTTGAGCAATATTACAGCAGGTGTTATTATTTTCTTCTCAGCCCCTTACAAAATCGGTGACTACATCAGCATTATTGATAAAGACACGCCGATTGAAGCCATGGTAGAAGGTGTTTATACGTTTTACACCCACCTCAGGACAAAAGATGGAATCAAGTATGTTTACCCAAATTCTTTATTGTTGCAAAAGGCGGTAACCATCTTGAAAGAGGATAACCACCAAAATTCAGAATCCTGATAGCGGGTTCTTAACAGGAAATGGATCAACTTCCGTGTTACTTTCGCTATTCAGGCTTGTTTTCACACTTTGACCATGAAATAATTTTAATATCGAAAATTTCTCAAAATTCAATTCTTTTTTTACCTTTGTGCACGAACACAGAAATAAAATTTGTATCATAAACGTGTGGTAAGACAATTCATCATTGGCTGTCTCTAATCATCACAGACATTTTGCACCCCTGTGGAACAGTCATTTTTTTGGTCAATCAAGATTAATAAAGTACTTTTGGTCAATCATAAAATGATTTTTTATAAAAACATCAATGAGCAAAAAAATTATAACTTTTGGAGAAATTATGTTGCGTTTGGCCACTCCGGGCTATGAACGCTTCAGTCAGGCTACCCATCTTACAGCTACTTTTGGAGGTGGTGAATCAAACGTTGCCGTATCCCTTGCCAACTACGGATTAGATGCTGAATTTGTAACCCGTCTGCCCAATAATGACATTGCTGATGCATGCATCATGAATTTGCGCAAACACAACGTTTGTACAAAGAACATCATCAGAGGTGGTGAGCGTATGGGGATTTACTTTTTAGAAACGGGGGCAGTTTCCCGTCCCAGTAAAGTTGTGTACGACCGTGCACACTCTTCTATTGCAGAGATTCAACCGGGCATGATTAACTGGAGAGAAATTTTCAAAGATGCGGATTGGTTTCATTGGACGGGTATTACTCCTGCCATTTCTCAAGGGGCTGCCGACACATGTTTAGAAGCGATTGAAACAGCCAACGAAATGGGAGTGACTGTTTCCACAGATCTAAATTTTAGAAAAAATTTGTGGAAATACGGGAAATCCGCTTCGGAAATAATGCCTAAATTAGTAGCCGGATGTGATGTGATTTTAGGTAATGAGGAAGATGCCGAAAAGGTATTCGGTATCAAGCCGGAAGGTTTTGAAGCAGCCCATACCGGTGGCGAAGTTAACGCTGCTGAATTTGAGTCAGTTTGCAAGCAATTGATGGCCAAATTTCCCCGTGCAAAAAAAGTGATCATCACCCTGCGGGGTTCCATCAATGCCAATCATAACACCTGGAGAGGATGTTTGTATTCCAACGGATCATTGAAAATTTCAAAAGATTACGACATCACGCACATTGTGGACAGAGTCGGAGGTGGGGATTCTTTTATGGGTGGATTAATTTACGGCTTACTTACTTTCACCGGTGATGATCAAAAAGCATTGGAGTTTGCAGTAGCCGCTTCCTGTTTAAAACACACCATATACGGAGATTATAATTTGGTAACTGTCGCCGAAGTTGAAGCCCTGATGGGCGGAGATGGTAGCGGAAGAGTGCAACGATAAATTGTAAATTTTAAAAGCCATATGCGTTTTTCAAAAATAGAGGTACTTTCAGTTATGAAAGAAACCGGAATAGTTCCGGTGTTTTATCACAAAGATATTGCAATCGCAAAAAAAGTATTAAAGGCTTGTTATGCGGGTGGTATTCGTGCTTTTGAATTCACCAACCGGGGTGATTTTGCACACGAGGTATTTGGGGAATTGGTAAAATATGCTGCCGTTGAATGCCCCGGAATGATAATGGGCATCGGTTCTATTGTAGATGCTCCTACTGCATCCTTGTATATTCAATTGGGAGCTAATTTTATTGTGGGTCCTCTTTTCAATCCTGATGTGGCCAAAGTCGCCAACAGAAGATTGGTTCCTTATGCTCCGGGTTGCGGATCAGTCTCGGAAGTAGGATTTGCCCAGGAAATGGGCTGTGATCTATGCAAGGTATTTCCGGGTGATGTGCTTGGTGCTGCCTTTGTTAAAGGATTAAAAGCTCCTATGCCTTGGTCTAATCTTATGGTTACCGGAGGTGTCAAACCTGAAGAAAGTAACCTAAAAGCCTGGTTTGATGCCGGCGTCACCTGTGTTGGCATGGGTTCCAACTTATTTCCTGCTGAACTGATAAAATCTGAAAACTGGGATGGTATCACAAAGCTTTGTGCCGATACAATTGCAATGATTCAAAAAGTAAAAAAATAATTTATTCACACATTATTCACAAACAAATTAACTAACATGAGTAAGACACAAACTGTGACACAAAAAATGTCACAACACAGATGGACCATTGTGGCATTGCTGTTTTTTGCCACGACTATCAATTATTTGGACAGGCAAGTACTATCACTTACCTGGGATGAATTTATCAAACCGGAATTTCACTGGGATGAATCTCACTACGGAACGATTACTTCGTTCTTTTCTATTTTTTACGCAATCTCCATGCTTTTTGCCGGACGTTTTGTTGAATGGATGGGAACCAAAAAAGGTTATCTTTGGTCCATTGGTGTCTGGAGTGCAGGAGCTTGTTTACACGCTGTTTGTGGTTTAGTAACCGAAGCACATGTTGGCCTGCACAGCGCTGCTGAACTGGCTGCTGCTACAGGCGATGTAGCTGTTGTAATTGCCACCTTCAGTATGTACAGCTTCTTGGTAGCACGAGGTATTCTTGCTCTTGGAGAAGCGGGTAACTTTCCTGCTGCTATCAAGGCTACAGCAGAATACTTTCCTAAAAAAGATCGTGCTTATGCAACCTCTATTTTCAATGCAGGGGCATCCATAGGAGCTTTGTTTGCTCCCTTGACCATTCCACCGCTGGCCAAAGCATTCGGATGGGAATTGGCGTTTGTTATCATCGGTGCATTAGGCTTCATCTGGATGGGCTTTTGGGTTTTTCTCTATGACACTCCAAGAAAAAGTAAGTTTGTCAACCAAAAGGAACTTGAATACATTGAACAAGACAAGCATGAAGAAATAGCTGAACAAAAGAAAAAAGATGCAAAAGAAGAAAAAGTTCCTTTCTTAAAAATACTCTCTTTTAAACAAACCTGGGCTTTTGTAGCCGGAAAATTCATGACTGACGGAGTGTGGTGGTTCTTCTTATTCTGGACTCCTTCTTATCTCTACACCCAATTTGATATCAAGATGTCAGAAGGACTCGGCATGGCATTGATTTTTACTTTATACGCCATCGTAACAGTACTTTCAATCCTGGGTGGAAAACTACCTACGGTCTTTATTAATCGTGGCGGACAAAATCCTTATGCAGCACGCATGAAAGCTATGTTGATTTTTGCTTTCTTCCCGCTGGTTGTATTGCTCGCACAACCGCTCGGTATGCATTTCTCCGAATTAGGTCAGCACGCCGCCTGGATCCCCGTATTGCTGATTTCGATAGGATGTTCTGCACACCAGGCATGGAGCGCCAATCTTTTCTCAACCATTGGTGATATGTTCCCCCATGGTGCCATCGCAACCGTAACCGGAATTGGGGGCATGGCCGGAGGTGTTGGCTCAATGATTTTACAAAAAGGTGCCGGTAACCTATTCGTTTATGCCGGAGAAACCAACATGACGTTCTTGGGATTTGTAGGAAAACCCGCAGGTTACTTTGCAATATTCTGTATTTGTGCCGTGGCTTATCTGATTGGATGGATCATCATGAAGGCTTTGGTACCGAAATATAAAGTGATTACTTTGGATTAACATCCTCTTCATTTTTTTGTCTTGACACAAAAAAACGAAGCAAAAAAAAGTCAAGACTACGCCTGCTTCGCTCAAAAAACTTACGCTCGATTGACTAAATCGTTCAAACTCGCTGCTGCGCAGCTCAAACAAGAACGATTCTTTACGTCAATCTCACTTGTTTTTTGGCTCACCAGGCAAGGTCGGTTGTGTTGTGCAACGTGGCACCGGAATTCGCATAAATCTGCGACTTCTATCTGCGTAAATCTGCGAGAAACTTACCTCGTGAACATGAGGGACCTGAAGCTTTTTATTTTTGGATCACAAGTCAATATATGGATACTCTATCCTGAATTTTTGCTTTTTTTCGTCTAACTTTTTTAGAAAAGCCTGATGCTCAGATGAGTCCGGATGAATAGCCCGATGCCCCTCCTGCGAACGTATTTCTTCTATACGCTCAACAATTTTCAAGGTTTCTTTATCCATACAGAAGGACTGAAACCGCTGCCAAATATGATGAACAGCAACGGATGACGGATGGATCATATCTTCTGCATAAAATCTGTAATCCCTTAATTCATCCAACTGAATTTCATAAGCCGGGAAATAATGTACAAAATCAAACTGTTTGCACAACTCATCAACAGCCAAATGCAAAATTCCTTTACTGATGGTATTTTCATGAGCGCCATCTTTCCAATGCCGAACCGGACTGACCGTAAAAACAACTTGCATATCAGGATTAACCGTTCGAATATTTTGAAACAAAGCGGCATAGGCAACAACAATTTCCTGAACTGTCAATCTGCGGCTACTGAATTTTACAGCCGGCAATTTATGACAATTGGCTACTACTTCACCCGTTTCCTTCAAGACATATACCCATGCTGTCCCAAGGGTTAATAACAGAAAGTCAGTTTTTAATAAATGTGCGTGCCCGATGTCAATATTGGTATTTATTTTCTCCAAACATACATCAGGATCAGTCGAAGAGAACAAAGTACTATGTGCAAAACTTCCCCACAGCGAACCGCTAAAAAATAAATCTTTTTGTGTAAACCGCCTGTTTTCAATGAGATACTCCAAACCAATTTCTACTGAAACCGGATTAAACAACACTCCAAGAGGATTCACTTCAACAGAGAAACCGGCATTTTTAAGCTTACTGCCAATATATTCAGAGAAACAAGATCCCATCAAAAGCATGTTACTGTGATGATCAATCTTATGATTTAAAGGGTCTGTTTTTACGATTGTGGTGAATTTGTTCATTTTGACAGGTAATGGGAAAGAGGAAAAATGATATGGACCGTAAACTTAATACATATTGGTTAAAAAACAAGGGACTGCCTTCACTTTCAAGACAGTCCCACTTTTATCTTACAAAAACAATCTGTACAGATTATTCTGCTTTCTTTTCCTCTTTGTCTTCTTTTTCTTTCTTAGCCTTTGTCTCAGCCTGAGGTACCGCTTTCTCCTCTACCGGAGCTTTGGCAGCAGGTTTTTCTTCTTTCTCCGCTTTGGCAGCAGGTTTCTTTTCTGCAGCAGGAGCTTCAGCTTTCTCTTCAGGAGCTTTTACAGCTTCTTCCTTAACAGCAGTGTCTTTTTTAACGTCCTTTTTTGCTTCTGTTTCAGCGGCCTTAGGAGTTTCAGCTTCCGGAGCTTCTTCTTTAGCCTTTTCAGGTTGTACAGCTTCGGGTTCTTCTGCTACAGCCTTCTTTTCTTCTACAGCAGGAGTTTCAACCTTCTCTTCAATAGCGGCTTCTGCAGCTTCTTCCTTAGCAGGAGTTGCTACAGGGGTAGCAGTTGTTTTCCTGGAAGATGAACGACGTGTACGAACTGTTTTCTTAGCTACCTTGTCTTTCAGCATATTTTCGTTGTAATCAACCAGCTCAATGATACACATTTCGGCGCTATCTCCCAGGCGAAGACCGGTTCTCAGAATGCGTGTGTAACCACCCGGACGATCTGCTATCTTTTGTGAGATATTTTGGAAAAGTTCAGTAACAGCTTCTTTATTTTGCAAACGACTGAAAACATAACGACGTGAAGCAGTCGTATCTTCCTTTGATTTTGTCAATATCGGTTCGATATAAACACGCAAAGCTTTTGCTTTAGCAACTGTGGTTTGTATCCTTTTATGTTTAATAAGGGAAATTGACATGTTGGCCAGCATGGATTTCCTATGTGCCGCCGTACGACTTAAATGATTGAATTTCTTATTATGTCTCATCTTCTGTTATTCTTTATCTAATTTATACTTGGATATATCCATGCCGAAGGTTAAATTAAGACCCTCTAACTTTTCCTCCAATTCCGCTAATGATTTTTTTCCAAAATTTCTAAACTTCAACAAATCATGACGATTGTAAGTAACCAATTGTCCCAGCGATTCCACATCAGCAGCTTTCAAACAATTCAAAGCACGCACTGATAGCTCTAAATCTACCAACTTAGTTTTGAGCAACTGACGCATTTGCAGATACTCCTCGTCAAAATCATCATGAGTTTCTGTTTCAGCGGTTTCTACTGATATTTTTTCGTCAGAGAAGAGCATGAAATGATGGATCAATATTTTAGCTGCTTCGTTCAAAGCATCTTTTGGGAAAATGGAACCATCCGTATCTATTTCAATAGTCAGCTTTTCATAATCAGTTATCTGCTCAACACGAAAATCTTCGATGGTATATTTTACGTTTTTGATGGGTGTAAAAATCGAATCAACATGAATAATTCCCAACTCACCGTCAACTACAAGGGCATTTTCCTCAGCAGTTACATAACCGCGACCTTTATTGACATATACATCCATTTGAAAACTTGCGGAAGAATCCATTTCGCAGATGACCAACTCGGGATTCAATACTTCAAATCCGGTAAAACACTTACCTATGTCACCGGCTAAAAGTTTGGTATTACCACTTGTTACATTGACGGTCACCTTTTCAGTTTCGATATCTTCTACAATTTGTTTAAACCGAACTTGCTTCAGATTTAAAATAATATTGGCAACATCATCAATAACTCCGGGAATGGTTGAGTATTCATGATCTACGCCATCAATTTTAATTGCAGTGATTGCAAAACCTTCCAGTGAAGACAAAAGAATTCGACGCAAAGCATTACCTATTGTAATACCATACCCCGGCTCAAGTGGACGAAACTCAAACTTTCCATAAAAGTTATCGGCTTCCAACATGATTACCTTATCGGGCTTTTGAAATGCTAATATAGCCATGATTATTTTTTATTTAGAGTACAACTCAACGATTAATTGTTCTTTGATGTTTTCAGGTATTTCTTCTCTATCAGGAACATGAATTAACTTCCCTGACAAAGAAGCACTATCCCACTCTATCCACGGATATTTGGAATGATTGTAGCCGCTCAGGGACTCTGTAATTATCTTCATCGATTTATCTTTCTCACGAACACCAACAATCTGTCCCGGACGAACGTGATAAGACGGGATGTTCACCACCTGTCCATCCACAGTAATGTGCTTGTGACTAACCAACTGACGAGCACCTGCACGTGTAGGAGAAATACCCATGCGGTAAACAATATTGTCTAGGCGGCACTCGAGGAGCTGTAACAGAATAACCCCGGTAACACCCGGCTGACTCTGAGCCTTTTCATACATCCGTCTAAACTGTCTCTCCAATACGCCATAAGTATATTTTGCTTTTTGTTTCTCGCGCAACTGGATGCCGTATTCAGAAGTTTTCTTACGACGATTGCTTCCATGTTGTCCGGGAGGATAATTCTTCTTCGCCAGTACTTTGTCCGGCCCAAAGATTGGCTCACCGAATTTTCGCGCAATCTTTGATTTTGGTCCAATATATCTTGCCATTATTCTTAAATAATTACTTTTTTATTGTTGATTTTGTCTTCAAATATATCCTAGTATCATTTGTTACAGCCGCGGTTGCAGAGAGAAAAGTAGGCATACAACCCAAACAATTTACTATTCAAATATTCTCAGAATAAATATTAATTTGATTCACCACTCACCATTCACCATTTATCTATGTCTTGAATTAGTAAACATGTAAACGGCACAATGGTAAATAATTACACTCTTCTGCGATTGGGTGGACGACAGCCATTATGTGGCAATGGTGTAACGTCGATGATCTCTGTCACCTCTATACCTGCCCCATGAACAGTACGAATAGCAGACTCACGTCCATTACCGGGTCCTTTAACATAAGCTTTCACCTTACGCAATCCTAAATCGTATGCTATTTTCGCGCAATCCTCTGCTGCCATCTGAGCGGCATAAGGTGTATTCTTCTTCGAACCGCGAAAGCCCATCTTTCCGGCTGACGACCACGAAATAACCTGACCGTCTTCATTAGTAAGCGTTACGATTACATTGTTGAAAGAAGAGTGTACGTGTAATTGTCCTACACTGCCAACTTTAACAACCCTTTTCTTGGCTGATACTGATTTTTTTGCCATAAATTATTATTTAATTCTTTATCTAAAATGCGCTAATTAACCCTTGGTTGCTTTTTTCTTGTTAGCAACAGTTTTTCTTCTACCTTTACGTGTGCGAGCATTGTTCTTTGTGCTCTGTCCACGCAACGGCAAACCGATACGGTGGCGAATTCCGCGATAACAACCAATGTCCATCAAACGTTTGATGTTAAGTTGTACCTCTGAACGAAGATCACCTTCTACTTTGTAGTCCGCACTAATAATTTCACGGATTTTAGCTGCCTGGTCGTCAGTCCAATCTTTTACTTTGATGTTGATATCAACACCAGCCTTTTCTAAAATTTTTCTTGCACTGCTGCGACCTATTCCGTAGATATAAGTCAATCCAACTTCCCCTCTTTTATTTTGGGGCAAATCTACTCCTACAATTCTTATAGCCATAAACTATTTATTTTTTAAATAAAATGGTTTAACCCTGACGTTGTTTAAACCTCGGGTTTTTTTTGTTAATAACATACAAGCGTCCTTTTCTACGAAC
>JAAYQF010000118.1 GCA_012519425.1 Bacteroidales bacterium
TTGATGTCAAAATCACGTTTCACCTCTCCACGCACCACATCCACATCCTGACTCAAGGTGCCGGGGGCTTTTTGTGAACGGTAAGCCCCATTGGTCAGCAAGCTGATAGAAAGCTTATCGGATATTTTATACAAAGCATTGACATTAGCAGTATAACGCTGTACGTCAGAGACTTTAGTCCAGCCCGGATCATCAAAGACCGACAATGAGGCATAAAAATTAGCCTTATCTGTCCCGGATGAAATGCTGACGGCATGATTCTGTGTCAGGCTATTATTGAACAACAACTTAAACCAATCCGTATTTCTAAATTCAGCTTCGCGCAGATAAGCATTTCTGGCAGCTTCTGAATTTTCCAATCCATATTGTCCGTTCTCATACTGATTGATCAACTGATACATTTTACCGTAAACGCCGCTGTTGGAGGCAGCAGCTACAGAAGCGAATTCCAGCCATCCTTTGCGTTCCATCTCCTGATAAATGCCCATTTGTTGTTGGGAGTTAGAGATGTTAAAGTCACTGTAAGAAGGAACCAGGCGGGAAGTAAATTCTCCCGTATAATTGATGCGGTTGACTCCCGCTTTACCTTTTTTGGTCGTAATCACCACCACTCCCGCCATGGCACGGGCACCGTATATGGAGGTAGCCGAACCGTCTTTCAAAATCTGGAAGCTTTCTATGTCATCCGCATTGATCCCTGCAATCGCTGATGATATCAGTGTTTCAGCATTACCGGACGATAATTCATCACTCGAAACATCTACCGCATCTTCCATGATAACGCCGTCAACTACCCACAAAGGTTTGGAATTACCATAAATGGAGGTAGCGCCCCGTACCCGGATTTTGGGGGCTGTTCCGAAAGTGCCGGAAACATTTTGCACAGAAACACCTGCAGAGCGACCTTCCAGTGCGCGACTGATATCTGTGATACCGTCAATTTTCGTCTTCTCGGCATCCAACTTATCCGTAGCACCGGTAAAAAGTCTTTTATCCATTTTCAGAATACCGGTTACCACGACTTCTTCCAGTTCTTTGGCATCGGAACTGAGCACTACCCGCATTTGGGATGTTGCTTTGAGTTCTACACTTTTCATCCCCACATAAGAAAACACAAGCGTGACCTGCAGATCGGGTACCTGCAAGCTGAACTTTCCATCAATATCTGTAATGGTACCATGCTGTTCGTTGCCCTTCACAACTACAGTAGCACCTATGACTTCCTCTCCCGCATCATCGACCACCACGCCGGTTACAGAAATTGGCTGCGCCCATAAGCCTACGCTGATGAAAATAAAAAATGTGAGTATATAGTATTTGAACATATGCCGTAAAAAGAAGCGCCAAATTTACATGAAATTTTGTAAAGAAGCAAGAAAAGAACGAAGAACGAAGAAGTTAAGTGGTTAGTAGTTGGTAGTTAGTAGTTAGTAGTTAGTAATTGGTAAATAGGAAGTTAAGGAAGTTAAAGAAGTTAAGGAAGTTAAAGAAGTTAGGGAAGTTAACTTAAGTAGTTAGTAGATAGTAGTTGGTAGTTAGTAGTTTTTTTTAGAAGTTATTGAAGTTATTGAAGTTATTGAAGTTAGAATTAAAAACCACAAAAGAAACTTCACCAATCACCAATCATCAATCACTAAACGATTCAACGATTCAACAATTCAACAGTTCAACATTACACATTACACACTACACATTAAACAATTCAACGATTAAACGATTAAACAATTCGTTTTTCGTTTTTAGTTCTTAATTAATTTGTCTTTATTCTTTTGTCTTTATTCTTTGTTCTTAAAAAAACAACTACCTTTGCCATTTAATTTTTTTTCTTCAAAATGAAACAGACTTCAATTCAAAAAATAGCACTACTGGTTTTGACCGGTGTTTTAATTTTTACTTCCTGCGAAAAGGATGAAATTACGAGTATCTCATTTGACAAAGAATCCTTGAATTTAAATGTGGGTTTGTCTGACACATTAACTTGCACCATTCAATATACGGGTGACATCGATGAGTTTCCTATAGAGTGGCAACAGAAAGACAAGAATGAGGTATTTGAATTCACGGAAATAGATGAGGACGATGATGAATCGGCTTCTTCCAAACACACACTTACGAAAAAAATAATTGTCAAAGCCCTAAAAGTAGGCATATCAGACATTACCATCGATGTGGGTGGCAAGCCCCACAGTTGTAAAATTGCAGTCAGTCAGCAAACATTCACCTTTACAAAAAGTATAACCGGCTATTGGGGAGATTGGTATGACATTGAACTCAACGCATTCGATATGTACCTGATAGAAAAAGATTTTGATTTCAATAGCATTGGGGATTATGAAGGAACAGGTCATGTTTTATACTTAGACTTTAAGCTACCTTTAAATATTACAAACAGGTTGAGTACAGGTGAATACTTTATTTACGAAGATGCTCAACCCCAGGGTTTCGAACCGGGAGAAGTCATAGAACATGAAGGTAAGGATGACTTCGATGTTGCCGGAAGCCACTTGATGGAATTTGTAAGTGAAAAGAAAATATTGATTTCCCTGGTCACAGGTGGCTATTACGAAGTTGAGAAAGAGGGTGATATTTATTTTATAGAAGGTACTTTGGTGCTGCATACGAATGAAGTTATCCGTTTTAAGTATGAAGGGAAAGTGAACGTTAAAGACAA
>JAAYQF010000025.1 GCA_012519425.1 Bacteroidales bacterium
ACGATTTTCGTCTTGTTGCTCTTGCCTTTTAGCGGCTGGCTCATTGGTATCATTGGCAGGAACTTGCGAAGAAAGTCGGCCGTCGCTCAGGCACAACAAGGAGAAATGCTCTCACAAATGGATGAAACCTTGGGCGGACTGCGCGTAGTTAAAGCTTTTAACGCAGAGACCAAGCTGGAAAAACGTTTTGCGGCATTGAATGAACGCATCCGTAAATCTTTTAATTACTTGTATGCTCGCCACAACCTGGCAACACCCCTGGGTGAATTTGTCGGCACTGTAGTGATAGCCATCCTGCTGTGGTTTGGAGGTATGCTGATAGTGGGAGAAAAAAGTGTGATCGGTCCGGCTGAATTTATTTACTATCTGGTCATCTTCTACAGCATCATCGGTCCTGCAAAAGAACTTTCCCGGGCTTCTTACGGAGTTAAAAAAGGTATGGCTGCCTTAGACAGAATTGACATTATATTAAATACCGAGAACAATATTCCCGAACCTAAAAAACCGGTTCAGATTACGGGTTTCCATGATAAAATCGAATTTATAGATTTGAGCTTTAGATATAATACCGAATGGGTATTAAAGGATATCAATCTCACTGTACATAAAGGACAAACGGTGGCTTTGGTCGGGCAATCAGGCTCCGGAAAAACGACCCTGATTGACCTTTTACCACGTTTCTATGATGTTAAGAAAGGGAAGATTTTGATGGATGGTGTTAATATCAAGAAGATACATACCCACGATATCCGAAAGCTGATGGGCAACGTAAACCAGGACGCCTTTCTTTTCAACGATTCTTTCTTTAATAATATTGCTTTTGGGGTAGATGAAGCCACCATGGAACAAGTTGTTGAAGCGGCAAAAATTGCCAATGCCCATGATTTTATTATGGCGACCGAACATGGTTATGAGTCGAATATAGGTGATAGGGGCAATAAACTTTCGGGTGGTCAGCGGCAGCGCATCAGCATTGCCCGGGCAATCTTGAAAAATCCGCCTATCTTAATTTTAGATGAGGCTACCTCGGCTTTGGATACGGAATCGGAAAAAATGGTGCAAAAAGCCCTGGAGAGTTTGATGAAAAACCGTACCACCCTGGTGGTTGCACATCGACTTTCGACCATCAAAAAAGCAGATGAAATATGCGTGCTGCATGAAGGTAGGATCGTGGAACGTGGCAAGCATGAAGATTTAATACAACTGAACGGGCATTACAAAAAGTTGGTTGACATGCAGTCCTTTTAAAATTAAGCCTTATCTTTGCATTTCAATTTTTTTATCAAGATGAATTTTATAGAAGAACTTACCTGGCGGGGCATGATACATACCATCATGCCAGGCACGGATGAGCAGTTAGCAAAAGAAATGACTTCGGCCTATATAGGGTTTGACCCCACTGCAGACTCACTGCATATCGGGCATTTGGTTGGCGTAATGATGTTGCGCCATTTTCAGCGTGCAGGCCACAAACCCATTGCTTTAGTGGGTGGTGCAACCGGCATGATTGGCGACCCCTCCATGAAATCGTCTGAGCGTAATCTGTTGGACGAAAAAACTTTGCGGCACAATCAGGAAAACATCAAAAAACAATTGGCAAAATTCTTAGATTTTGAAAGCGATGCCCCTAATGCCGCGGAATTAGTAAATAATTACGATTGGATGAAAGATTATTCATTTTTAGATTTCATCCGCGACATCGGCAAGCACATCACCGTCAACTACATGATGGCAAAGGATTCCGTAAAAAAACGCCTGAGTGCCGAATCTAATGTCGGGATGTCCTTCACTGAGTTCTCCTACCAATTGTTACAAGGCTATGATTTTTTATGGCTCTATGAGCATAAAAACTGCAAACTGCAAATGGGTGGCTCCGATCAGTGGGGCAATATCACTACCGGCACTGAACTGATACGTCGCAAGGCGGATGGTGATGCTTTCGCTTTGGTTTGTCCGCTGATCACCAAAGCAGATGGCAGTAAGTTTGGTAAGACAGAAGGCGGGAACGTTTGGCTGGACAAAAGATATACATCTCCCTATAAATTTTATCAGTTCTGGCTGAATGTGAGCGATGAGGATGCAGAAAAGTACATCAAAATATTTACTTCCATAGAAAAGCATGAAATTGAGGCTTTGATTCAGGAACACGCCCTGGCACCGCATCAACGGGCATTGCAGAGACGCCTTGCTCAGGAAGTGACTGTTATGGTTCACTCGGAAGAAGACCATCAGGCAGCGGTTGAAGCCTCCGAAATATTATTCGGAAACGCCACCTCTGAAACACTGAAGAAGATAGACGAAGAAACCTTACTTTCTGTTTTTGAAGGAGTTCCTCAGTTTACAATATCCAAAGAAAAACTTGCTGAAGGCATCAAAGTCTTAGACTTATTGACGGAGCACGCTGCTGTCTTTCCTTCCAAAGGAGAAATGCGCAAATTGGTTCAATCCGGCGGTGTAAGTCTGAATAAAGAAAAATTGGAAAACCAGGACACCATTGTAGATGGCTCCTATCTGTTGAATGGAAAATATTTGTTGGCTCAGAGAGGAAAGAAAAATTACTTTTTGCTAATAGCAGAATAGGAGAAAAATCAATAAAACGCTTTTAAATATTCAGCTGAAATGTCCCATATGGGCAATTCGTAAAAAAAACCACGCAAAAAGTAAAGATTTCGTTTTTCTGCCGAGACTGTTTTTGCAGACCTTATACTAATCTGCTATTTTTGTAAAAATTTTTGACAAGCTAATTTTCGTGTCATAATTTTTACGTATTAACTTTTTCTAATTCTATTAATTTATCTCGTTATGTTACATCCGATACCTTTAACTTTGTTTACTGTTTTGTTGCTGATGGTTTTCCTGTTCTTATTTCATGTGCGACAAAAGAGAAAAGAATTTAAAACCATCGATAAAGATCAGGATACAAGCCCTAAGTATCATCAGGAACAACTTCGTAAAATTGCCGATCGATTAGACCGGATTCTTGCCGACCATAAAATTTACACCAATTCAGATCTGACAATCTGCGATCTGGCCAACAAACTTGGAACAAACCGCACCTATGTTTCTTCTTCAATCAATACCTGTTACAATCAGAATTTTAATTCCTATGTCAATCAATTCCGGTTAGACGAGATGAAAGATATCATTCTGAATGAGAATGACGTAACCAATAAAGAGCTTGTCTCCATGTGCGGATTTGGGTCGATTGACACCATGAAAAGAGTTGTAAAACAGAAAACGGGCTTATCTCTCAACGATTGGAAAGAACAGATTCTTCGGGAAGATAACAAGCCCTCGTGTTGTAATGTATTTTCGCAAAAGCAATCATGAAAGGCTAATTTGTTAATTGGAATAATCGGTTTTACAGATGAACTTATGTGGATGAAATCAAGTCACACAATTGCGAATACCCCAATATTATACTACTTTTGTGTGTAAATTATCATTCATCTGACATGAACATACTCTTATTGGGATCGGGAGGCCGGGAGCATGCATTAGCATGGAAAATTGCTCAAAGTCCGAAATTAACACAACTGTTTATTGCGCCGGGAAATCCGGGCACAGCTTCCCTGGGTAAAAATTTACCCATTGCCGTGAACGATTTTATAGCCATTAAAAATGCCGCATTGGAACACCAAATCGATATGGTGGTGGTGGGACCCGAAGATCCGTTGGTTAACGGCATTGCGGACTTTTTTGCCCGAGATGAAGCATTAAAAAATATTGCAGTTATTGGTCCAAATAAAACAGGCGCACAACTCGAAGGCAGTAAAAACTTTTCCAAACAGTTTATGATGCGGCATAACATCCCAACAGCCCGATACCTGAGCGTTACAGCCAATAATTTGCAAGATGGGATTGAATTCCTCCGGTCTTTGCAAGCACCTTATGTATTGAAAGCCGATGGTTTGGCTGCGGGTAAGGGTGTGTTGATACTTCATGATTTAGAAGAAACCATTGCCGAACTCCGGAATATGCTGGGTGGAAAATTTGGTAAGGCAAGCGAGGTGGTCGTGATAGAAGAATTTCTGTCCGGCATTGAATGTTCTGCATTTGTGATCACCGACGGCAAGCATTATCAAATATTACCCGAAGCAAAAGACTATAAACGCATTGGGGAAGGCGACACAGGGTTGAATACCGGCGGAATGGGTGCTGTCTCTCCCGTTCCCTTTGCAGATGAGGCTTTCATGAAAAAAGTAGAAGAACGTATCATCAAACCTACGATTGTGGGGCTTTATCAAGAAGGCATTGTATATAAAGGATTTATATTCTTCGGTTTGATTAATGTCGGCAACGAACCTTATGTGATTGAATACAATGCCCGCATGGGCGATCCGGAAACTGAAGTAGTGATGCTCCGTTTGAAAAGCGATTTGGTGGACTTACTGGAAGGGGTGGCAAATGGTAATATACATGAAAAAACAGTAGAATTTGACGACAGACATGCCGCCACGGTAATGCTTGTTTCGGGGGGCTATCCTGAAACTTATGAAAAAGGAAAATTGATCACAGGATTAAATCAAGTAAAGGACAGCATTGTGTTCCAGGCAGGAACCACACAAAAAGACGGAAACATCGTCACCTCAGGCGGAAGGGTCATGGCAATCAGTTCGTATGGCAACAGCAAAGAGGAAGCATTGAAATTATCCTATCAAAATGCCCGGCTGATTCAATTTGATAAAAAATATTTCAGATCAGACATCGGATTTGATTTGTAAACCACATCCTGATTTTACCTGATATAATTGATATAACTATATGGCAAAAATATTAGTTGTTGATGACGAACGCAGCATAAGAAATACGCTGAAAGACATTCTTGAATTTGAAAAACATCAGGTCACCCTGGCAGAAAACGGTAAGGAAGGGTTGGAGCTTGCAGAAAATAATTTTTTCGATCTCATCTTTTCAGATATCAGAATGCCCGAGATGGACGGAGTGGAATTATTGACCGCCCTGAAAGAAAAGGAAATAGAAGCACCCGTTGTGATGATTTCCGGACATGGCACCATTGATACGGCAGTGGATTGTATCAAGAAAGGAGCCTTCGACTTCATCGAGAAGCCGGTCGATTTAAACCGCTTGCTGATAACAATCAAAAACGCGTTGGACAAAAGCACTTTGGTTGCTGAAACAAAAACATTAAAAAGAAAAGTAGCCGGCAGATATCAAATGATCGGTGAGACGCCCGCCATTCAAAAAGTAAGGGATCTGATCGACAGGGTAGCACCTACGGAAGCCAGGGTGCTGATAACAGGCTCTAATGGTACAGGAAAAGAAATTGTTGCAAGGCTTCTTTACGAACAAAGTAATCGTTCCGGAGCACCTTTCGTCGAGGTCAACTGTGCAGCCATCCCCTCCGAACTGATTGAAAGCGAACTCTTCGGACATGAGAAAGGGGCATTTACTTCCGCCGTAAAACAGCGCATTGGAAAATTCGAACAAGCCGATGGCGGAACGATTTTCCTGGACGAGATAGGCGACATGAGCTTGTCGGCACAAACCAAAGTATTGCGCGTATTACAAGAGAATAAATTGTCGAGGGTGGGTAGCGATAAAAGCATCAAGGTTGATGTGAGGGTGTTTGCAGCCACCAATAAAAACCTGCAAGAAGAAATAGCAAAAGGCAACTTCAGGGAAGATTTATTTCACCGGCTCAACGTCATCCCCATCCATGTTCCGGATTTAGAAGATCGCAAAGACGACATCCCTTTGTTGGTGAATTATTTCATTGAACAAATATGTTCCGAACAAGGCACCCAGATCAAACAAATTGACAAAGCCGCTATTACATTGTTACAACAGAAAACATGGAACGGCAATATCCGCGAGTTGAGAAATGTAGTGGAACGACTGATCATCCTGGGTGAAAACCCCATCAGCAAAAATGATGTAGAACAATTTGCTTAGTAATCACAGATACATTTAAAACATATATTATGACTCCTCTCAATCAACTTAAAATAGCCATTTGCAGCGACCATGCCGGCTACGAATTAAAAGTTCAACTAATAGAGTATTTACAAGCTAAAAATGTGTTGGAATTGAAAGACTTCGGTGCATTTTCTTCCGAGAGTTCCGACTATCCGGATTTTGCCCATCCGATGGCGGAAGCTGTTGAAAACGGAAACTATGACTTCGGAATTTCAATCTGCGGCAGTGGAAACGGCATCAGCATGACAGTAAACAAGCATCCCGGCATTCGGGCAGCCTTATCATGGACACCCGAAATTGCACGATTGGCACGTTCACACAATGATGCCAATGTGCTATCATTACCTGCCAGATTTATTTCTAAGGAAGAAGCTTACCAAATAACCGATGTATTCTTCTCGACCGACTTCGAGGGAGGCAGACATCAAAGAAGAATCGATAAAATTCCACGCTGATGCAAAGAACTGAAATATCTACCTTGGGGGAATTCGGACTGATCAAACACTTGACCGAAAAGTTCAAAATCACAAATCCATCTACCGTAAAGGGTGTGGGTGATGATGCTGCTGTATTGCATTATCCTGATAAGGAAGTTCTGGTGACGACCGACCTGCTATTGGAGGGCATTCATTTCGACTTGGTTTACACGCCGTTGAAGCATTTGGGCTATAAGGCAGCCATTGTCAACTTCTCGGATATTTATGCGATGAATGGACAACCCAAACAAATTACCGTTTCTTTAGGCATCTCTCAACGCTTTTCCGTAGAAGACTTAGAGCAAATTTATGAAGGGATTTCAACGGCTTGTCAACTCTACGGAGTGGATTTGGTGGGAGGCGACACCTCTGCTTCCCTGACCGGATTAACCATCAGCATCACCTGCATAGGAGAAGGTGCAAAAGGTAAAATCGTATATCGCAACGGCGCTAAAGCCAATGACTTGATTTGCGTAAGCGGCGATTTGGGATCGGCGTACATGGGATTACAATTATTGGAACGGGAAAAAATTGTTTTTGAAGCCAACCCTGAAACCCAACCTGATTTTGAGGGAAAAGACTATATTTTACAGCGACAATTAAAACCCGAAGCCCGAAAAGACATCATCCAAAAATTGGCAGAAAAAGAAATTATCCCAACGGCTATGATGGATATTTCGGACGGATTATCCTCCGAATTGATGCATATTTGTTCACAAAGCAACACCGGATGCCGCATTTACGAAGACAAACTGCCTGTCAATATTCAAGCAGCGATGATGGCTGAAGAATTTAACATAAGCATTGTAACAGCCATTTTGAACGGCGGTGAAGATTATGAATTGCTCTTTACTGCTTCTTTGGATGACTACGAGAAAATCGTCACTTTAGAAGGAGTAGGCATCATTGGACATATGACTAAACCTGAATTAGGACTACACCTTATCGGTCGTGAAGGCGAAGAAATCGCACTGCAGGCGCAAGGATGGAATTCGCTGAAATAGACGGTCTCATAAACATCAGACAATTTATTTACGCTGCAAGCGTTAAAATCAACAAGAAATTAAATAACAAAAATATTAACATTCAATTATTATGTTACGTAAATTTTCTTATTCCCTTCTGATCGTCTTTTCAATGTGTTCATGTATAGCAAAAGACAACAATCAAAGCCATAACCCACTCTCTGTATCTTTCGGAGATCCTTTTGTCATACAGGCCTCCGACGGAACCTACTACATGTATGGAACAACCTGGGGACTCAACGGCTTTAAAGCTTATTCTTCCTCAAACCTGATTGATTGGAAGGATGAGGGCCTTATCTACGAAGGAGCAACCGCAGAATCGTGGACAGTAGATTATTTTTGGGCACCGGAGGTATATGAAAGAAACGGTAAGTATTACTTATGGTTTAGCGCCAACTGGAAGCACAACCCTACCAATGAAGAAGAAAATTTCCGGATAGGAGTTGCTGTGGCGGACAGCCCTACCGGTCCGTTCAAAGATTTGTACGACAGGCCCGTGTTCGATCCGGGATACCCCATCATTGATGCTAATTTGTATTTTGATGATGAGAACGATAAGGTTTTTCTGTATTATTCCCGCTGCTGCTACAAGCATCCTGTAGAAAGTGAAGTTGCAACCTGGGCCAGGGAGAAAGGATGGTTTGACGAGATAGAAGAAAGTTGGGTATATGGTGTAGAACTGAAACCTGATTATTCCGACATAATCGGTGAACCGGTACTTCTGTTGCGTCCTCCTGTTACAATGGACGACGAACAAGCCGAATGGGAAAGTCGCTCCGTAACTTCCCGTGAGGTAAACAGACGCTGGACGGAAGGTTCATTTATCTTCAAAAAAAATGATGTGTTTTACATGATGTATTCGGCAAATTTCTTTGGCGGACAAAATTATGCGGTAGGCTATGCCACCTCAAACAATCCTTTAGGTCCTTTTGAAAAAGCCGGGAACAATCCCGTTTTACAAAAAAATATTGAGCAAGGTGGCAGAGTGACAGGAACAGGACACAACATGGTACTTACACTGCCCGACGGAGAAATGCTCTGCGTGTATCATGGAAGAACTCAGGAAACCGGTGAAGACAGGGTAGTCTTTATCGATAGAATGTGGATTGATGACAATGGATTACTGGTAGTTGACGGTCCAACCACAAAAGAATAAAAGTCAATCGGGAAAATCCTGAATTTTATTTCATAAAAGGATAAATAGCAGCAGAAGCAAGGATATACCATCCGATAATGGGAGCAAACCCGTTCCATCCCATCAACAGTAATAATACAATACATCCGGATAAAAAGATGTATTGTATTTTATTATCTGCCCATTTCAGATTTTTAAATTTGAGGGCAAACATGGGAAATTTGGAAACTAGTAACCCACTGAAAAAAATGGTAAGTATAATGATAAGCCACGGCGTATCTATCAGCCAGGGTGCACAAGAGTATGCCATGCCCGTCCAAAAAATGGCATTGGCGGGAGTGGACAGGCCGATGAAAGAATCCTTTTGATTTTCGTCAATATTGAATTTTGCCAATCTCAAGGCTGAAAAAACCACTATCAACAGTCCGATGTATTTTGTCCAATCGGGATACGTGCTACTTTCCAACATTGAAAAAACCACTGTTGCCGGTAATAAACCAAAGCTAATTACATCAGCCAGGGAATCCAATTCTTTGCCCATGGGAGAATAAGCTTTAAGCATGCGTGCCGTCAAGCCATCTAAAAAATCAAATAATCCGGCAATCAACACCGCAAAAAATGCCACCGTATAATTCCCGCTGAACGCAAAATATACCCCCACGCTACCTGTCAATAAATTGAGCGAAGTAATAAAATTGGGTATGTGCTTTTTTATCTTCATTTGATCATTCCTTGATTTTACTGTCGATAAGGATGGTAACCGGACCATCGTTTACGAGAGAAACCTGCATCATGGCACCAAACTCACCGGTTTGAACAGACTTTCCCAACAAATTTTCGGTCTGCCTGCAAAAATACTCGTAAAGCGGAATAGCCTGTTCCGGACGTGCCGCTTTGATGTATGAAGGCCGGTTCCCCTTGCGGGTAGAAGCGTGCAAGGTAAACTGACTAACCACCAGCACCTCACCTTCTATATCTAATACAGAACGATTCATCACTCCATTGGAGTCATCAAAGATACGAAGATTTACCAACTTGGCAGCCAACCAATTCGCATCCGTTTCATCATCCGCCTCCTCTATCCCCAACAGCACCAACAAGCCCTGATTGATAGCCGACTTCATCCGACCGTCAATCTCCACAGAAGCTTGCTTAACACGCTGTACGACTATTCTCATAAAACCTTATTGCCTCTATAATTTCTTACCTTATCCAAAGAACCCGTGACCACGCAACCTTGAAACTCATGAACCCGCAACCCGGAACACGTGACCACGGAACTCGTACCCCGTACCGCGAACCCCGGAACGCGTCTACACCTCCCCCTCCTGAATCAAATACTCTGCAATCTGCACAGCATTCAACGCAGCACCTTTTTTGATCTGATCACTTACACACCAGAAAGTCAGCCCGTTAGGATTAGCCAGATCTTTGCGAATACGCCCAACATACACCGGATCTTTCCCGGAAAGGAATAATGGCATGGGATATATTTTTTCAGCAGGATTATCCATCACTTCAACACCGGGAGCGGCTTCAAAAGCAGCACGAGCCTCTTCAACGGAGATTGGCTTTTCGGTCTCCACCCAAACGCTTTCAGAATGGGCACGCAAAGAAGGCACACGTACACAGGTAGCGCTGACTTCCACGTTGGAATGCATAATTTTACGCGTTTCGTGGTACATTTTCATTTCCTCTTTGGTATAGCCATTATCCATAAAAACATCCACCTGTGGAATTAAATTATAAGCCAGCTGATAAGGAAATTTCTCAACAGTAACCGCTTCACCGTCCATAATCTGACGGTATTGTAATTCTAATTCTTCCATGGCAGCCGCACCGGCACCGGAAGCGGCCTGGTAAGTCGACACGTGAACGCGCCTGATGTGTGAAAGATCTTGAATAGGCTTCAATGCCACCACCATCTGTGTAGTCGTACAGTTCGGATTGGCAATGATGCCGCGCGGACGGTTTTTGGCATCAGCCGCATTCACTTCAGGAACAACCAAAGGAACATCCTCATCCATGCGGAAAGCACTGGAGTTATCAATCATAACTGCACCAAATTTGGTGATGTCATCTGCATATTCTTTAGAAATACTTGCACCGGCAGATGCAAATACTATTTGGAATCCTTTAAAATCATCACCATGTTTTAATTCTTTCACTGTAAGTTTTTTCCCTTTGAATTCATAAACTTTACCTGCGCTACGAGAGGAACCGAATAATACCAATTCAGTCATGGGAAAATTTCGTTCGGCGAGAACCCTTAAAAACTCCTGACCTACTGCGCCACTTGCGCCTACAATCGCTACTTTCATTTTTAACTTATTTTATGGTGAATATTATTTTATATCCTGATTTTTATCACGGATAAAACCTAACTTTGTTGCCCCTGTTTGTTTTATGCAACCACTGATTTTTTCAGCTGCAAAAATAACTTAATTTGTTAGATATTACAATCCTATACCTACTTAGGTGCTGATATTAAAGCACCAGCATAAAAAAATCGATAATTATTACACCTATGAAAAATTATTTGTTATTGTTTACCATGTGTTTACCGGCATTTTCCCCAGCCTACACATCCGACACTATTCAAGTTCGCGACATTATCATCAACGAAGTCATGTTCAATCATCCGGAAGGTGGTGCTGAATATGTTGAGTTATACAACCGCTCTTCATATCGGATAGACTGTTCAGGACTAGTCTTTACTACACGTAAAACCGACGGAACTTTGAATACAGGCGTAAAGATTCCGCCTAACACCATCATGCCGCCCAACTCCTATTTAGCTTTGACAACTGATGCAGAGGCAGTCAGAAACTTCCACGACTGTCCCAATGAAGCCGTATTATTGACAGTCAAATTGAGCACATTGAACAACGAATCAGCTTGCCTGGTTTTGACCAACGCAAACAAAAATGTCATATACGATGAATTTCAATACCATGCCGACATGCATCACGTATTGATTAAAAATCCTAAAGGCGTTGCTTTGGAACGCATATATCCAAATCGGGATACGCAAGATAAAGACAATTGGCATTCAGCGGCAGCCTCACATCATTACGGAACTCCGGGATTTCAAAATTCTCAGTACAGGGAAGAATTAATACCAGACTTGGGATCAGCGCAATACTTTTATCTTGAAAATGAAATATTCACTCCCGATAATGATGGCAATGATGACTTGTGCGCATTACATTATACATTTCCCGAAAGGGGCTATGTGTTTACGGTGCATGTGTTATCCGCAACGGGAGTAAAGGTTTTTACCCCGGCTGAGCAATATCTTGCCGGAACAGAAGGTATCCTTACCTGGGACGGAAGAAACCAACAGGGGAACATTTCCGACATTGGCATTTATGTCTTTTATATCGAAGTGATACACCCTCAAAAAGGCAAAAGAAAAATACTGCGGCTCCCGGTTGTGCTTTCTTCACGATAATTTTCAATAAATTAACACCTAATTTTCAATAAATCAGCTATCTTTGCAGACATTTAAATTTAATAACAATTAAATGGAGAAAATTAGTTACGCATTGGGAGTTAGTTTAGGAAACAATCTCAAGAACAGTGGTTTTTCACAAATTGACACCCAAAGGCTTACTGACGGAATCAGGCATGCTATCAAAGGCGAACCATTGGATATGAGTCTCAATGAAGCTCAGAAAATTGTTAACGAATACTTGCAACAACTGCAAAAACAAACATTTGAGAACAATATCCGTGAAGGCAAAGAGTTCTTAACGAATAACGCTAAAAGACCCGGAGTTAAAACAACAGCTTCCGGTCTGCAGTATGAAATCCTCACCCGAGGTAAAGGGGCTATACCCAAAGCAAGCGACACCGTAAAAGTACATTACCACGGCACACTGATTTCAGGAAAAGTATTCGACAGTTCCGTACAAAGAGGCGAACCCGCAACATTTGGTGTTACACAAGTAATACAAGGTTGGGTGGAAGCACTGCAATTAATGCCCGCAGGTTCCAAATGGAAATTGTATATCCCTTCTGAATTGGCTTACGGAGAACGAGGTGCCGGTCAGTTGATTGGTCCACATACGTGCTTAATCTTTGAAGTTGAATTGCTTGATATTTTATAAATAATTAAAAACACATCCCCACACATATGAAGAAAATATTGATTCTCGTGCTTGCATTGACCACAGTACTGACTGTGGGTGCGAAGGAAAAAAAAGCAAAAAGGACAAGCAAATCAAAGGCTAAAGTGGAGGTAGTTGCAGAACCCACTGTTGCTCTTGACAATGATGTTGACTCCATGAGTTACGCTTTGGCGGTAAACATCGGTACCGATTTGCTGAGAAATTTAGAGACTTTACCCAATGGTGAATATAATTTAGAGTTATTCTTAAAAGCTTTCAATACGGTGATGAAAGGTGATTCGACCCTAATTTCTGTGGAAGATGCACAAGATGTTCTGCAAAATTATTTCACCCTTGCACAGGAAAAAATAGCTGCCGAACAACGTTCTGCCGGTGAAAAGTTCTTAGAAGAAAATGCAAAAAATCCGGCAGTACAAACCACAGAGTCGGGTTTACAATACATTATAATGAATGAAGCAGATGGTCCTAAGCCCGTTGCTACTGACAGAGTGAAAGTTCATTATGAAGGCACTTTGCTCGATGGTACCGTGTTCGATAGCTCTTATAAAAGGGGAGATCCTGCCGAATTTCAACTTAATCAGGTTATCCCCGGATGGACAGAGGGAGTTCAGTTAATGTCTCCGGGTTCGAAATATAAATTTTTCATACCTTATAACCTCGCATACGGCGAACGAGGTGCAGGTGGAGTAATTCCCCCTTTTGCAACCTTGATTTTTACGGTTGAACTCTTGGAGATCGTTCTTCCCGCAACTTCGAATTAATTCAAAGAATTAGAAATATAATAAACGTATCAAAATGAAAAAAATAAGTAGTTATCTGATAGTTGCCATAGGGCTTACTATTTTTTCAATCAGTTCGTGTACAAGCAACAAACCTAAAGAGGTTACACTCAAAAACATGAACGACAGCATCAACTATACCTTGGGACATTGGCAAGGCGATGTGATGAGATTACAAGTTTTCGGTGAAGATTCAGCTGAAGAATTAGATGCTTTTATTCAGGCATTGGATAAGGCATACGCTGAAAAAACAAAGAGTGAAATGTACGTTTTAGGAGTACAAGTTGGTAAATACTTCAAAGACCAAATTGAAAATGGTTTCTTTGGAGATTCAACCTTGACAGGAAATGTTGATTTGGTAATGACCGGCTTGGTAAACGCTTTGAACGATTATCAGGAAGTTGTAACATCAACAGAAGCAGATTCTATTGTACAGGCCGTACAAATGAAATCACATGCAAGAATGTACGGTCAACCCAATAATTAATTTTAAAACGATAATAATATGAAACAAACATGAACTAATTTAATCAATTATTCCGCCATGCGATGATAAAATTAGTTCATTGGGAGTTCCATATGACAACTAAAAAATAAATTATAATCATATGAAACGAATAAATATTTTCTTGATTATTGTAGCTGCCTTGTCATTGGTTGCAACTTCATGTACAAATTACAAAGAAAAACCAGTAAAACTGAATACTGAACTGGACAGCCTGAATTATTCATTTGGCTTTGTTAACGGTAATATTCTCAAGAATTATCACCTGAGCAGAGACACCACTGACAACGCACTTCAGGAGTTAATGAAAGGTATCAAAGACGGCCTGAAAGAAAAAGCTACCGAACCTCAATTGGGACAGGTTACAGAAATTGGAACTGCAATAGGAAATCAACTAAAGTCAAATCCTGATTTTTATGGAGATTCAGCGCTTACAGTTAATTTCAAACTTATCAGACAAGGTTTGATCAATGGAATTTCCGGTGAAAATTTCGGAATGGATGCTGACGAAGCCAGAATATACTTCAATGAAACCATGGAGCAAGTCCAAATAAAAAAATTGGAAGTTCAGTATAAGGAAAACAAAGAAGAAGGTGAAAAATTCCTGGCTGAGAACGCAAAAAAAGAAGGTGTTCTTACCACTGAATCAGGATTACAATACGAAATTATCAAAGCCGGAAATACAAAAGGAAATTATCCGTCTGAGACTGACAAAGTCAGAGTACACTATCACGGTACGCTCATCGACGGAACAGTTTTCGACAGCTCCGTAGAACGTGGAGAACCCACTGAATTTGGATTAAACCAGGTCATCAAAGGCTGGACTGAAGGTTTACAACTGATGCCTGTCGGTGCAAAATACAGATTTTACATTCCACAGGAATTGGCTTACGGTCCTCGCATGCAGGGAAGTATCAAACCATTCTCTGTGCTGATTTTTGACGTTGAGTTGCTTGCCATCGTTAAGTAGCCTGTAGTATTTTGCTTTTATTGATTATTGTGCTCCACGCAATTTAATCTTCAATTCATCTGTAATATGGAAAAAATTGATCAGTTAGATCGTAAGATTTTACGTATCATCAGCCAAAATGCACGCATGCCTTTTAAGGATGTTGCAGAATTGTGTGGAGTATCCCGCGCAGCTATCCATCAACGTGTACAACGCATGATAGACTTAAACGTGATTACCGGATCGGGCTATACGGTGAATCCCAAAATGTTGGGATATAATATCTGCGTGTATATCGGTATCGCGCTTGAGCGCGGCTCTATGTATAAGGCAGTGGTAAGCGAATTAGAAAAAATTCCTGAAGTTGTTGAATCTCAATACACCTTAGGAGCTTACACCATTCTCATTAAGCTTTATGCAAAGAATGACGAACACCTGATGGAGTTGCTAAATGGGAAAATACAAGAAATTCCGGGCGTTGTTTCAACAGAAACTTTGACTTCTTTGGATCAACGCATCCGGAGAACCATACCGATTGAATGATCTTTTCTGAATTTATTTAACAGTACCAAAAATGGAGATAGTTGTAAGCGGCATCCGCCCTACAGGAAACTTACATCTCGGAAATTATTTCGGGGCATTGAAGAATTTCATCAGCATGCAAAACGAGCATGATTGCTATTTTTTTATTGCTGATTATCATTCTTTAACCACCCACCCCACCCCTCAGGATTTACACGGCAACGTAAAACAGGTACTGGTTGAATATTTAGCTGCCGGATTGGATCCTGAAAAAGCAACTCTGTATATTCAAAGCGACGTACCGGAGACCGCCGAATTGTATCTTTTCCTGAACATGAACGCCTATATAGGTGAATTGGAGCGTTGTACTTCTTTCAAAGACAAAATACGACAACAGCCGCAAAATGTAAATGCCGGTCTGTTGACTTATCCAACTTTGATGGCAGCGGACATCATCATCCACAAAGCCACCAAAGTTCCTGTGGGTAAGGATCAGGAACAGCATTTAGAAATGACCCGCCAGTTTGCCAACCGCTTTAACAGGCTGTACAATGTCGATTATTTCCCTGAACCTCAGGCATACAATTTTGGAAAATCTTTGGTTAGAATTCCCGGCTTGTTAGGTAGCGGAAAAATGGGCAAATCGGAAGGGGAAGGCAATGCCATCTTTTTGGCCGATGAGCCTGCCGCTATCCGCAAAAAGGTGATGCGTGCCGTTACCGACAGTGGCCCAACAACCCCTAATCAGGAAAAACCGGAACCCATACAAAATCTGTTTCAGCTGATGAGCGTGGTGTCTTCGAAAGATACGGTCGATCACTTCAACGACCTGTATAATAACTGCCAAATCCGCTATGGCGACATGAAAAAACAGTTGGCGGAAGACATGATCCATTTCACAACTCCCTTCCGTGAAAGAATCAAAGAATTGCTGAACGATGAGGCTTATATTTCCAAGGTAGCCCGCATGGGAAAAGAAAAAGCCCGGGCCAGTGCAGCAAAAACCATCAAAGAAGTCAGGGAAATTATTGGGTTTAAGAGTTTTTAGAATAGTTGAAAATGTACTATTTAAAGAATTCTTTCATCGTGTTTGAATACATATTGCCGTAATTTTCTATATTGTAAACAGTTGCATGAGACCCGACAGTCTGGCGAGCCAGCTGATAGTACAGGTCTCTCAATGAAATTGACGGATTCTCATCTATGGCATCCTGAAATGCCCGCGTAAATCCATTAGACAGCCATATTTTCATTTCAGGATCTTTCATGTCGGCCTTAGAAGGTTCATCTGCATTTGCTGCCGTAATGAACAAAGCACCGGGAACGCCGACACATGCCTCACCTATGGTACCGGCATAACAAGCATCTATTACAAATAAGGCTTTCCGATACTTTTGCTGTGCTTTCATTTCTTTTAAGATATTGCGAACTTGCCAGCCATAGGCAGTGCGAAGAGAACCCCAGGCTAACATATTGGGATAGCCATGTCCACACCAGAATACTATCAGATTATCATTTCTCCCTGATTGAATTACATTTGGAAGCTTTGTTGATGAATTTCCCAAAAAAATTTCTTTTAAGTCATCAATATTGATATCGCTTAGTTTATAGTCAACGACCACATCTTTATAGACATTTTCCCCGTCCGGCTTAATCTTTACTACACCAGGATAAATATTATTAGGGGCATAAGCAATATTATCTTCTATGATCAAAATGATGTGATCATCTTCATATCCATGCCTTTTAAGTATCTGATACATCGCCATTGCATCAGCCTGATGCCGATAATTTGCCCATGTGTCGGAAGTACCGATAACAACAGCCCAATTACCTTGATGTTCTCCATAACTAATATCTTCCTGATATTGATTGAACTGCTGATAGTGTTCTGTTTGTGTTTGCCATGTCTGTAAAGAAGAAGTCGTCCTTCCTCCACCATCTGTGGACAGATATTCAAGAATATTATACGCTCCGTTTTGCAAAACCCAATGAGCATAAGAAGAGTTCAATACACTTGAATGATACTTTTGATCAAAGGTCCAGTCTCCTGTAACACCTTTAAGATCGGGGGAACCTCCTGACAGCAGCTTAGTCAAAGCAGCTCCCATATCTATTGGCATCCAACTTCGATTCCATGTATCTCTACCATTTACTATGCTCTTAATGGATTCGTTCAGATTGGTATCTCCATACGCTGCCAGCGCATAACCTAATAAAGAGATTGCATCAAACAAGTGCGCCTCACCGGCCACAGGCAATTCATTGAATTTGGCACGATAGGCATTGATAAATCCTGATGTAGGATCCGCACTTGGCGAAATGCCTTCATAAAAATTTTCAACTTTCCCTGCCAGATCTTTTGAATGAGCCACATCCGAACAATAGACGAGAGGAAATACTTTTTTATTCACAGTTGAATATTCGCTGTCAAACACAAGGAAATCAGAAATGTTTGATGGTGCAAACAGCAGGGCTTTGTATTGAAAATGTTCGCTGTTAAAATGTCGGACTCCTTCTTTCAGTTCATCACTATTACGATAAATAACAATATCATCGACATCTAATCCAAGCTCTACCGCTTGATAGGCAAACCAATCACTAAAACTCTTACCGTAGTCATCATTTGAAGTCAGCAAACTTACTCCTGACATTTCTGATGTTGCCATTTGCATCAACAGTATCTCGCATTGAGTTATATCGCTTTGTGCAAGATTCCAGATATAATCTGATCCTGCATATTTGCGCTGAAACTCGGTAGAAGTTGCCAACGGAAGGATCAAGGTCTTATGACTTTCTTCACAGGCATCCGCTGCCACCTCTGCATTGAGTGAACTGTATGGACCGATAATAGCTGCATAGGTTTTATCATTTGCTATGCGTTGCAGGTATTCAGGTAAATCCTTGTCTTCTTCGTTCTTTAGTTCAACTTGAATGTCTGTAATTTTGGGTAATCCGGCTTGTGCCTGGCGATAGTTTTCTACAGCCCAATCGATAGTACGCTTCCAGTTGTTCTTCGGAGAAAGAGGCATGATCACAGCGACTTTATACGACTTCTTTTCCTGCCGCATATCATCATTGCAGCTGAAGCAACAACCAATGATAATACTCAAAATCATCCAATACAGCTTACTTTTCATAATATGACCTTTCTGCATCTATGGCTGATTGATAATATTTATCGTACATTCGCTGCCAATAATCAACACTGTCATAGTACTCTTCCCAAACAATGATATTCTCGAAAAAAGTGCTGTTTACGTTTACATTGACAAAACCATCAGATAATCCACCTTCTGTGTGCTTATCAACTATTTTCCCTTCTAACCATTTGTCCAAAAAATCATTTAGGACCTCGTCTATATTTAATATCAAAGAATAAGGAGTACGTGTATAAAATGGCGAACAATCAACATCCATCCCTGCCACTAATATTCCTGTAAACATATTTTCTCTGACAAATTTATAGATACCATTATTTGAACCTCCCGCCAAAGGGAATATAAACGCATTATCCGGTAGTGATTTTGTTACTGAATATGCATCTTCAGGATTAGAGTAACCATCTGCATCATCTGATAAATAAATGATTTCAGCAATCTTTCCCGATGCTGTCTTGTAACCCTGTTGGAATCCTTTTATGGCCAAATTTATCGTGGAATCATTGGGACATGCTGCAATAACATAAGCTTCCGGACACTCCGATGCCATGCTGCCGCACAGATATGATGCCCCATAACGTCTGAGGCTGAGTGTAAATACGCCTTCCGGCATATCTTTCTTGTCGCTTTCAAAAAGCAAGACGTTTTTTGATTTGTCAATTTCGGGGAAATTGGAGGTAAAAAGCGTTTCGTATTCGCTTGAAGCCATTATCAGTAACGATTTCTCACTATATGACCTGGCAGTGATCCATTCCTGTAATGCGCCTTGAGCTTCCTGTTTGTCTTTTGGCGAAACAAGTGATAGGCTAAGGTCGTTTTTTGTAGCGAAATGAATGATACCCTCAAAAATCAGGTCGTTATACCCATTGTCGCCCAAATTGCCCGTTGAGGTTATTACAGTAATGGAAGGACCTGATTGTCTGACTAAATGTCTTTCTCTATCGTCGCAAGAGAATAATGTCAACAATACAGATAAGAGTGAAATAAGCAAGATTCTTTGTTTGTTCATCTACATTAGTTCAAATACTTATCTCTGAGGTATTCTTTCACCTGCTTTCCTTTTATTGGATTAGTTACTTCAATAACCTTCCATATCGGTATCACTTCGTAAGCTATCATAGTTAAATCCTCATCTTTTGCTGTTGACGAATCACTAAAACAATCATACCAATTGTCAAACAGGGTCTGATCATTCATGGGCTCATTCAGTTCACCACATTGTTTTAACGCCTTTTCCAACTTCTTTCCGGCATCTCCGCCTCCCTGCACATGGTAAGAAGCATAGAAATCCTGTTTGACATCTAACCATATCTTCTCGTGGTTTACGCTACTTGATTTCTTGAAGCCGAAGATTTTCACGTTGATGGTGGTAATGACATTCTCTATACTTTCCTTCACATCCTGACTGATGGTGAAGTAGTAATCAAACTTACCTCCGAGACTGGATGCTATAATCAAGTGTGTCCCATACTTCTCCACTATTTTTGCCGGAGGAGTGTCTCTTTCTTTGCTAATTGTTTTCCGAAATTCATCTGTAGTGCATTTTCCTAGTACATTCTCATCAAAAACACTGATGTCGTTTGCAAAATAGGCTTCACTTACCATGCGCATCTCCCTCCACCAAACATAGATCCTATCTTTACTTTCATTAATTTGTTTGCTGTATTCTACAGAGACCTTTGCACTTGCAACCTTTACATTGACTTCACCCGTAACTTTGCCTGACATTGACTTTTGTAGTTCTGTATGCGTTTCTCCCCTGGCAAATTGTGATCTTGTCATGGTGCTATTGTCAACCATCACTGCATCTTCACTATATCTTTTTCGTAGTTGCTGACCATCGAACACCTGACCGCGGATACCGCTGATATCAGCGATATCCGCGGTCAGATCGTAGCCCCATCCGAGTCCGTAATACTCAGGCAAATCAATAGCAATGCGATTATTTAGATCGGGTAATTGCTGCACAATAACTACGCTGACCGGCTTTCCACGCTCCGGAGTGATGATCAGCGTAGCCTGACGTTCAGCGTCTCCATCGTTTTGCTGGATGTACAGAGGCAGCTCAAAATTTCCACTACCTTCTTCAATGCGCAACGTTATCCATTCGCAATCGGTGGATGCACTCCAGCTACATGAGGCCGTGAAAGATATCTTGTCTTCCTGACAACTTGCATTATAGACTCTCTCTGAGTTGGAAGAGAGATGTATGCTCTCAATGGCATCATTGTCTGTGCAAGATGACAATACAACAAAAGCGAAAAAATGCAAGAGAAAAATAAAGATTCTTCCGGTCATAATACTATTTATTCTTGACTTATATTTTTTGTATTAATAGTTATATTACCACACTTACAACCATCATCATATTTACCAATATGATTTTGTGCTTTACTCCCTTTACGTAAAATCATACGTGTTACTTTAGAGCCGATTGTAATGTCTCCACAGCGAGCAGAGTTCATTCCTGTGCCTATTGAAGTTGCAACAGTAGATGCAATATTGTAACTTCCTCCATCTATTGTTATGTCTCCACAATGTCTACCTTCATCACTATTTGAGACTCCTCCAATTCCTGCACCACCTCCTGCAGTTATTCTAATATCAGCACCATCACTTCCATTGATAATGATATTTCCAACTTTGTTCAGAAAACGAAAGCTCGCACTTCCGCCTCCGATTCCGGCACCTCTCTCAGAGATTATTTTATGAGTTCCTTTTTCGAAATTCAGGTTAACCGTTGTACCTTCTTTCCCGATACTAATTCCTGCCGCTTTATGTCCTGTTGCGACGATATCAGTTCCTTTTCTAAAGGTAATAGTTGCATCTCCTTTACAAATGATAGAGCCGTTATAAACAGAGAAGTCATCAAGTGTTACGTGTACATTTTCATTGATGATCAAATTTCCATTACGTATATGAACTGCAATTATCGCGTCTTTACTTACCGTGTGATTTTCATCCTCTATCTGTAAGGGATTGAAGTCCAGTGTTCTATATAAATCAGGGCTAGTCTTTGCGACGATAGTGATATCTCCGGAAGCATCCACATAGAGTTCTTCCAATGGAGCTTTCGGGAGTAATTGAAATTCTTCAGTACTGAAATTGCCTTGCCTATCAGTAGAAAATTTGCATGGTTTACGGGTTTCGCTTCCTACAAAAAATCCTTTGTCACGATTAACTTGCCCAACAGGACCGGAGTAAATAAGTGTAGAAAACTCGGTAGTTGATAGTTTGTCAAATATTTTCCTTTCCATGCGGATTTCCATATCAATCTCCGGAATCTCGATGGATGAAGAACAAGCAAATTCACCTTTACCCGGAATATTCTTGAGGATATAAAGGTCAGGACCTTTGTAGTTTTCGTCCCTTGACAAGTAGTAGTCTGTTTGATAGTTGTTAATGATATAATTACGCATATTCTCACGTGCCTTTTCGGTAGGCAAGAGGTCGGCTATGGAAATGACTTGCATATCCACCAATGCAAGAGCCCCTTTGTGCATACCCGCCACCCACATATCGAGTGTCTCTTTGTTCATAACCATCTTTTTAAGGGCATCAAAATCCATATTAAATGATGGCTTAAACGCTTTATTATCACCACCATAGGTTATCAGTCCGAATGACAGATTTTTAGAGATATTTTCCTCTTTGTCGCTCATTTTGAAATCGCCCTTTACACTGACCGTTTTAGCACCTAATTCAACTGCAGCATTAATGTCGGTACTTTTCATACCGTCTGCAAGCTCTAAATCCATTGAAAGCTTCATTTCACATCCCAATGAACCATAGGTTATAACATGGGTACCAAAATCTTCAACAATTCCATGGAGAGCAATCTCGTTTTCCGGTTCTTTCTCTAATACTTTACAATAGCTGTTAAACCGACTTTGAAATATATTTATCCCTTTTTCGGCAAAATATCTAAGCATGCCGCCACGCATATATTTGGAACCTACTATATGCTTAATTTCCAGAATGGCATAGTGATGCTCTGCCGCACTTCCGCCATCACTCTTAAAACCACCCGCAACGGATCCCTTAAAACCGGTAGTTCCTACCTCTAAGCCTGCATTGACAGAAAGCTGATTGGCAATAGATGTAAAGGTTGATCCTGTAATCGATTCATATTTGGAGCCGGCCTGGTCTTCTTTGAAAAGAGCATCAGCCTCACCCACACTATCAAGAACTGTTACTAATCTTGCAAAATTAATTGGTGTACATACTGAAACATGATACTTATATGATTCACTATGTCTAAATACATTTGTAGTATAACCAACGCCACTGGTTAATGACAAATTCCTGGTATTTGTTATAATCTCTCCATTGACATCTTCCAGGGCAGAAGTTGTTTGATGGATAGTGTGGCAGACTTTCGATCCATCTTCGAATACTATCTTTATTTCTCCTTCACGATCAGATGTTTCAAAATTTGATTCCACAAAAAATTGTATGGTATCATTTCCTGTTTTTTTCATGGGTAAAGCCCAGGAGGGAGAAGATTCAACAGTCCAATGCTTGCCGTTATCATTTGGCAAGTCATAGAACTGATTTATCCAATTGACATGGATTTCTTTTGACTTGGGGTCAGGATTTAAATCATCTTTACATGCTACCATGCCAAGGCTTACAGCTATGATCATAAAAAATATAGGGTGTAATTTCATCTGTTTCATATGATTATAATTTATTTTTTAGGTACTCTTGTTACGGAAATATCTTGATAATACAACCGATCCAAATAGGCTGTTACTTTGGGTGAAATTAAAATAGGGAAAAGTGAGGACATTGGGGTAAGTTGAAAATGCAGTAGTTCCAGCTTATCATCTGTGATAGAACCGATCCATTTTCCCAGTATTGTGTCATCAGTTTTAATAGCGCCGGAAGCAACTGCATTGGTGATCGGCACATTATCACCACCTAACACATTAAATTTAATGATGGTTTCATTACTGAGAGTATTGAAAGCGTCTTTGTATTTCCCATCCGCCTTGATCCCAAACTTATTTTGAAATCCGAAATCAATGGCAGCCGCAACATCTAATGTGTCACTAATAGATTCTACCACACTGGAATAGTAATAATCAAGGCATCCACCAAGATTGGCAGTCAAAATAACGTGTGTGCCATAATGGTCAATCAGTTCACGAATGGATTCATCTGAGCCACCGGAGTTTATAACCTTATTATATGCCGCTCTAAAATCAGCGGTAAATAAAGTATCCACATTGTTATCAAAATCAGGTTGATTGATATAAATTGTCTTTTCAATATATCTCCCTCTTACCCAGGAAAATATCCGCTTTGAATTGTTCATGGCACTTTTCCCAAATGCCCCATTAATATTGAGATTAAAAGAGTTGAACTTACCCTGAATGTCTAATTTGGCATTCATTGACTTGGTTAAGTCCTGTGCACTATTGCCATAAAAAAACATGGTAGAAGACACTGTGGAACTGTCAACAGCATATTGAAAATTGCCGCTTTTGATTTTTCTTAATTTTTCCGTATTGAAGACTTGTTCGCGCAGACCGCGGCTATCCATATAGGTACGCACGTCAAAGCTCCATCCAACTGCGTATGACCTCTGCAGATTGAAGGCAGGTTGTTCGTCTGTCTGTGAGACCTTTACATTTCTGGTCTTGCCATTGGCATAGGATATCGTTACATTTCCGGAACGAGTTGCTTTTGAAGCATTACTTTCAACATACAAATTGATATTGTCGGATGCCGCTCCTGCTTTTGCTACCGGAGTGATCCATTCGGGTGCTGATGTGATACTCCAATCTGACTGTTCGCTGTTTGCGATGGTGTACGTATCACATCCGGCATTAATTTCAAGTGTGTTTTCTTTTACCAGTGTATCGAGGTCAGAATCGGAACACGACAAGAAGCTAAAAAGACTTATCGCCACAAGGATGGCTGACGGTAATAATTTTCTTTTCATGATAGTTTTTGATATAATTAATTGCTTTTAGTTTCAATCTGTCTTATCTCACCCTCTTCCAAGGAAATCCCAGAGGGATAGTGGGGTGAAATTAAGTCATGCTATATTACTACTTTTTTATAGAATAGGATCTATTATACAACTGGCGTTCTTTCTGTAAAGCCTGTCGGAAAGCATCTCCTCCTGATTTCAATGTAGCATTGGTCGGCTCTGAAAAAAGGGCGGTAACTTCCTTGCCATCCTCTGTCATAGTGACAACACTGAGATTTGCAGAATGATCCAGCGAATAAACCTTACCATCCTCAACTTCGGGGGGAGTATCTTTGGGTTTTGCAATCACCTTAAAGGCAACTGTGTCAGGAGCCTCATTCTTAAACAAAGTCATTGACTCCTCTTGATTCTCCTGGATGATTTTTGTTTCAGAGTTGCCATCGGAACCTGTATAAGTTATCTCTACATTATAAAACTCATACCATGTATCTGCAAGATCCACAGAGTAGGTAATCTTAACTTTTAATGTAACTTGCGAATCATCAACCACAGGGTCGTCATCATCATTATCTTTACAAGATGTAAGAATAGCTGCCGGGGTGATGGCGAATATTGCCATCAATACCAAAAAAAAACGACTATTTTTTTTCATATGATTGTGATTTATTTTTTGTTAATACTATTTTCAGCTATTATTGTTACTTTGACGACTTTACCAATCACACCCCGGAATATCTGCCGTTGCTCGGCTCAAGACAATGACAACTATGAACCAGCTAAATTGATGCAAATGCAAAAGTAAAAAGAAAATTTGAAATTTATTTAAAATTAACACAAAGTCTGTAATTTTTTCGGATAAAAATATTAAAACCTTGCAACGGTACGCATAAGCAATCCAAATATATTGTGCTTCCCGCTTGCAACAAATTTATTAGTGCGCGCATCTACGTTTGCGTCTATCTAAATGTTTGATAAAGCAATTAAACAATAATCACAGTATGAAACCGACACGATTAAAATAATCATTAAACACGCAAAGTAATGATTATTTTAATCGTCAAAGGTTCATCTGACAACTAAAAATAGTAAATAAACAGATGAAAAAACTCCTTTTGATAGTCTGCTTTTGCATCGGTGCATCTGCACTGTTTTCCCAAGACCTGAAAAAATTATCATTGAGCTTCTATGGTGGAACTAAAGTTCTCTCACCATCTTTGAATGAAGACTGGCCCATACGTCAGGATGTAAGTTATGGCTACTATAGTGATGAATTTAATGCCAGGGTCAATCTAAATGGAGATTTTGCCTATCTTGGCATCTCTCCCGAATATCTGATCAACAAAAATTGGTCAGTCAGTTCAGGATTGCGGTTTTCAAAATACTTGTCATCCATCATAAAGGACGATTATGATCGCGGAGGCTTCTTTTTCCTCAGGGTTAATCAGGAGAATGAAAGAACTGACTTTGCCCGCATCAAGGCTATCAAAGAAAACTCAAGTTTTATAGGGATTCCCTGGGAGGTAAAATATACTCCCCTTGTGCTCCGCTATTTTGATTTGCATGCCAAACTCACCATAGAACTCGCCTATCGGCTAAATACCCGGACAGACATTGAATTTAAGGATGAGGCAATGAGAGCTTATCAAAGGGACATTCTGCGTGAAATTGGTGTAAAAGCCAATCCATGGCTTTCAACTACTTCTTTGTCTGTAGGAGCAAGGTTGAAATTGTCAAAACAAGTTTATCTCTCAGGTGATTGGTCTGCACCGGCTTTTTACATGACAAAAAACAACTCAAGCCTGGTGTATACTAATAATCTCGGAGGATTTCAACTGTCGATAGACTGGGTATTATAAAACGAACATGAAATAGTTAAATTAAAAATCATGGAAAGAAGAAAACATATATATTTTGTTGCTTTGATTCTGGCTGTTGCAGCAATCACGAGTTCATGCGCATACGACTCATACGAACTTAGTAAAACCGTATTCATACCTGATTATGAAAACCCGGGATTGCCCATTTATTCGGAATGGGGATACAATACCTTTGGTATGTACATCGATCGCTCAACTTTTGTGTCAACTGACCATATATTACCAAGCAAGATCATCGTGAACCCCGATACTTTCAATATCAGGTTAAGTGGTTTTTACCAAAGCGTCTCTACAACCCTGACTATTTCAGTGATCGGTTATGCCCCAAGAGATTATCCTGATTTAATCAGTTTGAATGATTCAACCATCAATTTAAAAGAAGACAATTGCATCATTACCCTGGGGAAAAAATCCGAAAAAGCCGTCAAGCTTCCTATTATTGATGGCTATATCACCTTTAAGAAGGCTCAAAATTTATATGTAGATAATGAGCTGTCAAAAACAATTCTTTCAGGCACCATCCAATTCAGAACATTTTTCGATGGTGAACCTGTGGCAATCACGAATGGCAGATTTGACCTGGGGATAGGGTATGAAAATTTTTATTATTATGTAAGATAGCCCCGAGGCAGCACATACACGTCGGACTGATATATACAGGGCTGTCTCAAAACAACTATTCAACAAAAAAACCACAGGTTTCTTAATAGAATGTTGCCTGCCCTTTTCCGTCTTCCGCTTCCGTGTTTTATAATTTTATATATATCTTTTTCTTATACAAATAATACCCGAAAATCCAGACGGATCCTACGAAAAGCAATCCATAGGCCAGCGAACCGGGATAGTTGCCGAAAATCGGTTGTAGTAAGTCGTTATAAAGAAAGCCTCTCAAACTTGTTCTTTCTCCACCGGGATAAATGATGGTGTTCCTGATAATTATTGCTAAAAAGGTTGCTAATACATACATGAAAAGCGGATTGATACCGAAAGCTTCAAAGAATCGACTCCATTTTTTCTTCCCTTTTACATCAATAATCCAAATCAGCAAAGCCAGGAAGCTTGACCCTAAACCGCAGGTAACCAGTACAAACGAAGGTGACCAGATTTTTTTGTTAATCGGGCAGGCATAGCTGAAAAGAAATCCGACAAAAGTCAAAATAGTCCCTGCGATAAACAGCCATTCAATTTTTGAGTGAATTTCTTTGCGTTCAAACATCGCCTTTCCCACCCAAAAGCCAATTAGAACATGGGCAATAGCCGGAATTGTACTTAAAATCCCTTCCGGTTCAATGCCGTTGTCGTTGTACATATGAGCTTCGCCCAGGATTTTGTAATCCACGATGGATAGAATATTTGTGCGGTCGTATGCGAAACCATTCCCAACCAGCAACAACACAAAATAACCTACCAGAAGTCCAACAATCAGATGGGGGATGTACTTGTGCTTCAATGTCAGGGCTGTTATGCCGGCAACTCCGTAACAAATTGCTAATCTCGGGATTACACCTAAAATACGTATCCGGTCAAAATTCCACATAGACTGTCCCAAGCGTTGGAAAAAGGGCAGTTCGGTCAATTCCGCACTGTAGAAGTTGCTCACCGTAAGCGAGAACCACGAAATTCCCAAGCCCACCAAATAAAGCAAAACAGTTCGTCTCAAAACTTTACGGACAGCTGAACCACTCGTTTCAAAATTGTATTTCCGCAGAGAAATAAAGGTAGAGATCCCCATGATAAACATAAAAAATGGAAACACAAGATCTGTCGGGGTCAATCCATGCCACTGCGCGTGCCTGAGCGGAGCATAGACATAATTCCCGGAGCCGGGGTTGTTTACTAAGATCATTCCGGCGATGGTAATACCGCGCAAGATGTCGAGAGCAAGAATTCTGCCCTTTCCTCCCGTGTCTTGCGGGAGCTGTGTTGTGTTTGTACTCATGTTATCTTGTTGTTTTATAAACAAATATTACCGCAATTCCTTTATCCTGATATTTCTAAACTTCACAACTGAATCATGCCCAAGGAAACCAATATGTCCTTTTTTATTGAAAAGTCCGGGATGTTCTTTCTTGTCCATAGTGCCATTTTTGACCGCTTCACGGATATTTCCATCAAGGATAACTTCACCATTGAGTGTTATTTTAATGTTGTCACCGTTGGCGATAACTTCCTGATAATTCCATTCTCCTACAGGCTTTAAGAACCCTCTTTTTGCCGGAATAATGCCATATACCGAACCGTGATATTGATAATCGGCCAGTTTTTCATATATGGGTGCTTCATTGTCCAATATCTGCAACTCCATGCCCACATAGGCGGCATCTCCTTCCATCGGCGTACGAATGCCCAATCCGTTGTTTGCACCGGGTGTGAGTTGGAATTCGAAGCGGAAGATAAAGTTATCATATTCATTTTTTGTGTAAAGATTTTTAGTGGTGCTCTCGAGTTCCCTTTTTGGGTAAACGGCTATCACACCGTCTTCTATGATGTAATCATTGGTGTTTCCGGTCCATTCGTGCATATTTGTGCCGTCAAAGAGAATCTTATAACCTTCTTTTACTTCCTGTGCAGACAGCTTGAAAGGTTCAGGACGGGGGATTTCTCTAATAAGAATATCCCTATAAGCTACCTTGCTTCCATGAGCCTGTAATTCAATTTGTTCCATTGAAGGAATCGGTTGATTCCGATCCCAGTAGTTTTCCATAATTACATTATTAACTACCAATTCGCCGTTGAGCCATACAGTAACGCGGTCGCCAATCATTTTAATGCGGAAAGTGTTCCATTCGCCAAGTTTTTCATCAGCAACTTTTAACGGTTTACTTGGGTAAATTTCATTATTATACAATCCGCCTGAACCTACCTGTGCGCCAACTTGGACACTTGCTGTGTCCCAAATTTGCACCTGTGGTGTTCCCCGAAGATAAATTCCGGCATCAGGTTCAGGACCGGGATAAAGTTTCCAATCCACCAGCAGTTCAAAGTCTTCGTATTTTTTATCGGTACAAAGATTATCTCCCTCTCCTGTAAAAAGGAGTTCTCCATTTTCTACTATCCAACTCTCTTTAGCTTTTGCATCGGCTTCTTTTTGTGCTTTCTCCAATTCTTTGGTACTCATTTTTGCACGGGCAATGGGATTTCCCACTAATCCTTTCCAGCCCGTCAGATCCTTTCCGTTAAAAAGCGGCACAAAACCTTCCTGCACTTTATTTTCATTTAAATATTTGCTGATGGCTTCACGCTGATAGCCTGCATCCGGATTGTTAAGAGTTTTGCTCACTTTATCCAATATCGTCGCTGTATTTTTATCCAAAAACATTGGGTTGTTTAGGGCTAAATTCATGGCCGTTTGAGCAGCTGTTTCTTTTAAAGCGTCATCATCCATAAACGAAGCAACAAAAAGTAATGCCTTATAGGAGTTTGTACTTCCCAGGTTTTTCAGAATTGTATTTTTCTGTGAGTCACTCTGAGCAAACTGCATCAATTCACGTAGATAGAGCGCCTTTACTTCACCATTTTTACCGGATTGTGTGATAAGCGGGATCAGTGCGTTGACGGCTTTGTCGGCATCAGCTTTATCTATACCGCCCCGCAAGATATCGAGCAAAGCATATACAGCATCAAATGTCTGCCAGTTGGTCAGTGCATCAAATGCAGCCGCTTTATCTCTGCCTGACAGTTTTTTGTAATCGCCCGTTATTCTATCAAGCTCCGCCGGTGTACCTATTTTTGCCAAAGCATTGTAATACAAATATTTTTTGTCAGTACTGTTTATTTTGCCGGTTATTAATTTTGATTGCTCTTCCGGCGTTAAATATGATACAGCATTATTTACCGCAGCTTGTAGTGCAGGTATATATTCAGGCTCTGAAGTTTCGAGCAAATTAAACAATGCGGGCAGATTATCTTGTGTTGAAACTGCTGCCAAAGATTTTGCCGCTTGCAATTTGATGGTTTTGTCAGTTGATGCAAACTGACTATATACCAGTGGATACTGCTCTGTCAACTGTCTGCTGCTTAAAAGGCTTAATATGGCAAGTTTGCCTTCATTCGTACTTGTGGGATAAACCGATGCCAGATAACCAGCAAGGTTTTTATTATCTACCGTCAGCAATTCATCAGATATTTGGGTTGCTGTTTCTTTATCTGCTGTTATAAACTGCTGCGTTAACACTTGAACTGCGGCATCTGTACCCAATTTTGTCAAGGATTTAACAGCTGCCGTTTGCAGCATTTTATCCGGACTTTGTAGCTGTTGTGAAATAAGCGGAATAGCTGTCTCAACCTGATTTTTTCCCAACCAATACACCAGAGGCGTTTTCACTTCGGGCGTTGTTGATTTGCCTTTAAGCTTTTTTGTTACCAATGCAATGCTTTTTTCATCGGCATCCGGATACAAATTCAATGTGCCGGTTAAAAAGTCTATATTGCCGTCTTTCAATGCTGTGTTCAGTAATTTTGTCTTATCGGTGTTGCCCGGACTCATCAAAAGCTCCATAGATGCTATTTTTACATCCTGCAAACCTAATTTTGTAGCCTTTGACAATAATTGGGAAGCCTCCTTGTTTACTGCTTTGGCATGTTTCGGGGCAATTCTCCTCAACAATTGTATATAAGAAGCTGTCGCACTATTTTTAGTGTATGAATAACCTGTTTTCTCCGCCGATGCTTTCAAAGGCAGGATGGAAGCATAATTTCCTACTTTGCCGATCGCATTCAACAACACTTCTTCCATTTGGGGCGAAGGATTATTTTGAAGCAAATCTAACAACACCGGCTCTGCTTTTTCAAAACCGGTGTAAGCTAAGCCGTTGATCAAGTTGATTTTTACTTGTTCATTGGTTGTTTTAATTAATGCATTAAGCAATGCATCATTTGCCTTTTCTGACTGAATAGCAGCAAGCACCTGTATTGCCGGTGCGGAAAGCCTTTCATCTTCGATAAATTGAGTCAGAGCATCCAGTTGTCCTTCATCGGCAATAAGTTCCAACTGCCTGATAACAAAAGCTTTTATTTCTTTATTGATGGGTAGTTGGAGCGCTTTTGCAAAGGTATTTGCAGCGACACTTCTTTTGACGGCGTCATTTGCCACAAAATTAGTCCATCCGCTAATGGCATATTCAATTACCTCATTACCTGGTTCATCAGGAACTTTTAGCATTTGAATAAGCGACAACAGTCCTTCTTCGCCTGCGGAGGTAAGTGAAGTCATTGTTTTTTGGTAGTCAGCAGGATTATCTGCCGGCAGCTGAGCCAGGGCATCAGCCACAATAGTAGTTTTAGTACGTCCCGGGGCATCTTGTGCTTGAACCGGACTCAATATTAAAGCTGAAAACAGCAATAAAAGGAAATATAAATTGATTGGTTTCATGATTGATATTTTATTTTTAAGTCCCGGCCCCCCAACCCCCCAACAGGGGAGGGAAGCCCCCTAAATCCCCCGAAGGGGGACTTGGGGATAGTGGGATTAGTGATTGTTTATTTGGTTGTTCATATTTTGTCTTTAATCCTTTGTCTTACAGTCTTTTGTCTAATAGTCTTTTGTCTAAAGATTAAATACTCCAGGGTGCTCTCATCGTCGGGTTTAATAAACGATTGGCTTCTGCGTCATTGATAAATTCTTGTCTGACCGGGTCAAAGTGGAGTGTTCTGTTCAGGCGTAATGCCACTGCTCCCATGTTGACGATGGTACATGAATGGTGTCCGTTTACTTCGTTTAGTGCAAACTTTTGGCGATTGCGGACACATTCAATAAAATCTGTGTTTTGTACTGCCGGCTCGGGATAATCAGCTAATTTTCTTTCCCAATTCGGAATATCACACACAAAGTTTTTGTACACATTTCCTTTCGGACCGGCGATGTAAGGTGTATTTGGGTCACCGTAGTCTTCTCCCCAAAGCACGATTTGGCAACCATCTTCATAGGTATAAGTGATTGACTGCCAGGTTCCGACTGCATCAGGATGTTGTTGCGGAGCATCCACTTCTACCTTTACCGGACTTGTGTTGTCTTTTCCCAGGATATATTGAACAGGGTCAATATAATGCTGTCCCATATCACCCAAACCACCTGCATCATAATCCCAGTAACCGCGGAAGTTTGCATGTACTCTGTGTGCATTGTATAGTTTGTAAGGTGCCGGTCCCAACCACATATCGTAATCTAATTCTTCAGGTATTGGTTGAGGCTCGAGGGTATTCTTCCCCACCCAGTAAAATTTCCAGTCAAATCCCGTATGTCTGCTGATGGTTACTTTCAATGGCCAACCAAGCATTCCGCTTTGAATTAATTTTTTGAGTGGTTTTACGGGGGTACCTAATCCGTAGAATGGATCTTTGAAACGGAACCAGGTATTTAAGCGGAAAATGTTGCCGTGCGTTTGTACAGCCTCCATCACGCGTTTGCCTTCACCGATAGTCCGTGTCATCGGTTTTTCACAGAATATATCTTTACCGGCTTTTGCCGCTTCTACAGACATAATACCGTGCCAATGCGGTGGCGTGGCAATATGCACGATGTCTACGTTTTTATCAAGGATTAAATCGCGGAAATCGTGATAAAGATTGATTTTTTCATTGACCATTCCGGCTGCCTGGGCAAGATGGTTTTTATCAACATCGCACATCGCTACTACGCGGGTACCGTCATATCTGATATGTGCCCGGCCCATATTTCCCACTCCGATGATCCCTTTGGTAAGTTCATCACTCGGAGCAACATAACCCCGTCCCAGCACATTCCGTGGGACGATAGTAAATGCGGCTATGCCGCCTAATGATTTGATAAATTGTCGTCTGGTTGTCATGATATTGTTATATTGTAAAATTTGTTTGATAATTGATGAGGTATAACTTGCATGGTGGTATTATCCCCAAAAGTGTTTAATTTTTATTATTATTTGTTGCAAATTTATTCATAATTATTTACATCACAAAGAATAACGGGTAGTGAAAAAGAGGCGTATAACAACAGCGAGGTAATTTTTTCAATATAAGTTTAATTGTTATCAATGGGAGTGGAATAATATGAGTTTTTATGTTAGAAACATGGCTGCATGTATTGCTGTAATATTCTTCCCAAAAGACTTCAACTGATCATCATTGGAAAGCACAAAACAATGTTTAAGCGGTTTTGTCAGTATTTCCTCTAATCCTGAAAAATTTCTTACGTCCGTCTTGTTGACGTTTTGTGTTTTTTTATCTCTATGGCAATAAAATAATCTTCGCCCTCAAGTAATAAGTCAATTTCTTTTCCGTCTTGTGTGCGTAAATGATAAATGTTCAAGGAAAGATTATAAACTTTGATTTGTTTGTAAATTTCGGCGACCACAAACTTTAAATATTACGCCAATATTTAAAATTCTATTTTAAATATCACGGGATAAATGATTGAATTAGGTGTTTTCAGTTTTAAAAATGGGATATTCAGTAAATAACAAAACTGAAATTAAATCAAATACGATTGTAATTTTGCAGAAAATATAAGTTTAAATCAAATACGATTGTAATTTTTTGCTCTTTTGCGTTCACAATGGTTATCCGGTATTTCAGGATGAATAATATATACTTGTGTAAATGATCTATTTACCAATACAAATCCGGCGATGATGTCAAAGAGCAAAATTATAATCAACTGTCACTTCAGCTTATTTTAAGTGGACAGCAGTGATGTTTTACGTTTTTTGAGGATAACAATACGCAAATAGTGTATTTTAAAGAGAATGTAAAAGCTTACATTTGTGATTGAGTTATGAAAACCATAAAAACACATAAAAATATGACTTCCAGAAGAGATTTTATTAAAAAAGTAGCTGTCGGCACTGTCGGTACAGCCGCATTATCAGTTGGTGGAGTTTTACCGGGATTTAGTGCAAAAAGCTACAAAAATATTGTAGGTTCAAACGATAAAATCAAATTAGCTGCAATTGGAGTAAATGCGAGAGGTAATTCGCTTGCAGGTGGTTTTGCCAAAGAAAAGGGATGTGAAATTTCACATGTCTGTGACGTAGATGCCAGAGCAATTGCCAAATGTATAGCTAATGTAAAAAAAATAGCAGGCAACACACCGAAGGGAGAAAAAGACATCCGTAAGCTTTTAGAAATCAAGGATATTGACGGTGTTATCATTGCTACTCCCGAACATTGGCATGCACCAGGAGCATTGATGGCGATGAAAGCAGGCAAGCATGTCTATCTTGAAAAGCCCACCAGTCATAATCCGGCTGAAAATGAAATTCTAATGGAGGCTGTCAAGAAGTATAATGTAAAAGTACAAACCGGAATGCAAAGACGTTCATGGCCAAACGTAATTCAAGCTATTGAAGAGGTGAGATCAGGAGCAATCGGAGAAGTCAAATTTGGCAAAGCATGGTATGCAAACAACAGAGCTTCTATTGGTATAGGTAAAATTGTTCCTGTTCCGGAATGGCTTGATTGGGAGCTTTGGCAGGGACCCGCCCCGAGAGTGAAAGAATTTAAGGACAATTATTTACACTATCACTGGCATTGGTTCTATCATTGGGGTACCGGTGAGTCCGGCAACAACGGTGTCCATTTTATCGATATTTTACGCTGGGGAATGGACCTGGAATATCCTACCGAAGTAAGTTCTACCGGCGGACGATATTATTATCAAGATGACTGGCAGTTTCCTGACACACAGGTGGTAAACTTAGAGTATAACAAAGAAAAATTGATCACATGGGAAGGACGCAGCACAAATAACAAAACAATAGATGATCAGACTGTCGGATGTGCATTTTATGGTTCAGAAGGAGTTATTGTCATAGGGAGTGGCAACACATATAAAGTTTATGACAATAACAACAAATTGATAAAAGACGTAACAAGCGAGATGGGGTTCAGAGCTGGTGACACGGTAAATCCTACACAATCTCTGGATTCATACCATTTTTCAAATTTTTTAGATGCGATTAGAAAAAACACACCACTTGCAACAGATATTAATGTGGGTGGAGTCAGCTCCACATTAGCTCAACTTGGAAATATCTCGCAGCGAATAGGTGCTACATTCAGAATAAATCCTGAAAACGGACGCATTATTAAAAATAAAGCTGCACAAAAACTGTGGAGCAGGAAATATGAAAAAGGCTGGGAGATGAAGTTGTAATAAGCTGGAAATGTGGCGGGTGTCCCGGGTTCACGCATTCCGGGGTCGCGGGTTAACGCAGGGAGATTCGTTTAATTATCTTTTAATCATCAACTTGTCAACATAACTACCCATTTTTATAAAATAAACTCCTTGCTCAAGTTGAGAAGTATTGAGTGTTTTTTCTGACAATATAACATCTTTCAATACTAGTTTTCCTGTGATATCATATAAATACAAATTGGTTTTTCCAACATTACCACTTATTTTTATTTTTACATAATTATCTGCAGGATTTGGTAAACACTCGAAACTATATAGATAACTGTAGAGTAAATTTGTTTCAATACATTTTTCACCATCACCGGTAAGAATTTCGTCAACTGATGATCTAATTTCCCAATTTTTATTGTTAGCAATTGTTTTATTACTTCCTTCGGCATCATTCCCTAATGGGTTATTTATAGCATAAATAACTTTTATAACTCCCGTAGTTGTTGAATTTCTGTCTGGTAAACTCAAAAACAAGGAGTCTAATGCACAAGCAGAAAAATCGTTTACATTTGTTGGGCCTGAATTAAAGATATCAATACTTGAGATTAATGGATTCATACTTAAATCTAATGATGTCAATTGTGTATTTCTTAAGTTTAAAACTTGTAAAGAACGATTTGTAGATAAATCTATGTTCTTCAAAGGATTGTTCATAACCGAAAGAGTACTCAGTATTTCTAAGCCGGTAAGATTTAAATTAGAAATTTTATTAGCATTACAGAGTAACTGTGCCAACTTGATAGAATTTGACACATCTAAGCTTGTGAGTTGATTTGAATAGCATTGTAAAAGTATTAGTTCAAGATTATTTTCTACGTTTAATTCTGTCAGATTATTTGTATAACAACGTAAATATTGTATCATTGGAGCCCTACTCACATCCAAATAACTTAATTTGTTATTACTACAATCTAAGTATGTAATGTACCGATTTTTAGTGTAAATTTTTATTGTATCGGCATCAATTGAAATGTCACTAGACAAGGTTGTAGGTGAATTTACGTTACTTGACATCATATCGCCTGCATATTCAATTAAATCACCATTGCCCCAATCGACATATACAGACCCTGTACCACCAGCTGATAACCTAAAAGACATATTAGAACCACTTGACAATGTGGTCTTCATTTGAATTGATAATTCGGGAGTTTTCTCCTCAACAGGGGGATCAATAGGCAGAACCATATTTAATGGATCCAGTGTCTGTATTAAACAACCTGCATCTTTCTCATTAATTTGTAAGTTTATTATTGCAATATTGTTGTCTACGATGGTTGGAAATATTTGCTTAAAATTCCAACCATCATAGTATAGTGCACCGGAAATATGTGGAACTTGTAGAATTGTTCCATTATGCTGTGTGTTGCTTATATTTAAAAAAGTCCAAATATTTTTCCGTGAAGACGGGAAATAATTGGAATGTACATTCGGGTTGAGAGTAGGTACTAATGGTATAGCATCTTCCGAGCGAAAAGCCTCTTTATTGCTAGATAATATTGTATGTGTTTTTCTAATTAATTTTCTAACACTTTCAGGAAACCAACCAGAGTCATTCAAGGGTCCTTCAATCCAGATGCCTTCACCATTGAAAAAAATATTTTTCACTCCAATCGTATCCTCTCCAATGGGGTTATCAACCTGAAGCAATTCAAATGTTTTAAATCCGGGGAATGCAAATCTGAACAGGTTTAGCGAAGAAGGATTCATTCTGGTTCCGGTACTAAACTTACTTTTATTAATAGCATATGTAAAGCTACCATCCAAATACTGTGTAGAAACATCTGTAGGCATCTCTTCTACATATATTACTTTCTCGTTACCAACTTTATTCCTTGTTTTTTCCAACATTTGTGTCTCCCCTATACCCATATAATTAGATGATACTGATCCCTCTATTATTGGGTGTTCATGTAAAGGATTATAGCAACCGTAATTATTAGTTAAATATCCAAATCCATATTGATCATAATAGATTCCATCAACATTTAATAATGAAGTAGTTTCAGCAGCTAACTGAGAAAAATAATCCTGCCAACCACTCGAGGATGGACATGGATAGTAATAACCGGTTTCTCCATATTCTAGTCCGGAGGGATTGAGCATCTGCCATCCGTTTCCATTCAGTAGTCCCATTTCAGACTGTCTGTTCAATTTGTATCCTTGATAATACAGTCCGGTTTTAATTCCCTGATTTTTTAATGTCTCTATCTGACTTTTTAACGATTCATAACCTCCTAGATAATTCCATGGTTTATAATTAAATATACGATCTTCGGGTTCACGCATCCAATCAAAAATATGAACGTAATCGACCCCTCCAAATACCTCTTTGTCTTCTTCAATTCTTGACAACAAATTAATTTCTTTTGTAAGTGGATGCCAAATACCTGGTTCTCCAAAAACAGTATGAAGAAAAATCTGCCTGAAGTTATAAATGTCCTGAAACCATGTTTTTCTCGGACTTAGAGGTTTATACCATGTCCTGACCCAATTCCGATAAGCAAAAAAAGCATCGTGCCAATCACCTTCGTGAGCACCGATTACAACAGGTGGCAGTTCCCAGGTTTCACCAGGTTTAATTTCTTTTGTATTAAAAGTAACTTTGATATTGGTCTTATCGCTTGATTTTTCAAAGAAATATTTTTTGGGATAATTTGTGGTGTCATTTGTCATAACATAGAAACCACCCTTGGTTTTATTATAAACATCAATGAATTGAAGAGGAAACCATCTTGAGTATATTTGTTCTCTTTTGAAATTAGAATTGTGATGGGCTAATCCCTCTTCCGGGTATAAATAATATAAATCACTAGAACTACCTGACGGATAATACAGCCCACTAATGTTAGGGAAAACTGTTGTTATTTTTACGGCCTGAGTTGAATTATTTTTGAAAGATAATGTTAACTTAATTTGACCCAAATCATCAGCCTGAGCATAAAACTGAGTTTGAATTTTATTTTTAACTGCTTCAGGAGATACTTTAAAAAGATATAAACTATCTTGATTTACCGACCATGTAGTAGCAGTAAGCCTGTTTTTTAATTGTAATAATCTAGAATTTTCTATACTGGCTTCAATTTTTGGTGTACTGATTATTTGACTGATGGCTGCTTGCTTAAGAATTAACAAGAAAAGAATCGTGACTATATGTCTTGTTTTTTTATTCATTGTGCAGTTTCTCTTATTTTTTTATTTTTCTTATATATATTCGCAATCTTCCTAATTGATGTTGTTTTTGTAGTGAATGTAGCAACTCGCGGATAAAAGTATATTTGTTGAACTCTATACATTATCAAGTACAGAACAAACCGAATCGATGTGGTTTATCTCTGCTTTTAACTTTATAAATTTTCAACTTAAAGCCACTATGTTTTTATTTAAAGAATACTATTCCCCGTACTATCCACAACTTTCCATTTTTTATCTCTCGCAATACTAGAATCACTTCCTTTTCCATCGTTAAACAATGGATTACTTAGCGAATAAATCACTTTTATTTCTCCAAAAGTTTCTCCATTACTTCTATCGGGTAGAGAATTATAAAGTTTATTTAGTGCAGAAGCAGAAAAAACATTTTTATTAGTGGGTCCTGTATTTATTATATCAACCATTTTGATTTTTTTATTTTTACTTAAATCTAATTGAGTCAATCCTGAATTTCTCACATTGAGCGTCTCTAAATTTGGATTTCCATTTAAATTTATATCCATTAAAGGATTTCCTGAAGTAACTAATGTTTTTAATATATACAGATTCTCCAAGCCTTTTATCTCTGAAACATTATTTCCGTTAATCTGTAAATCTCTTAACTTAATATTGTTTGTTAAATCCAAATAAGTCAACTGATTAGACTGACATCTTAGTAAGATCAGCTCTATATTTTTACTTGTATCAATTTCTCTAATATTGTTGTTAAAACAATGCAAATAACTCAGCATTGGTTCTTTCGAAATGTTTAAATCTGTAATTTTATTAGAGGGGCAATAAAAATAAGTGACAAACTTATCTTTGGTGTATATTTTTACCGTTTTAGAACGAGAAAGCACAGGTCCTTTTATTTCAGTTGGATTGTTTAATGTTTCTTTTACTTCATACTCAATTAATTTACCGTTACCCCAGTCAACATACAGGGAACCTGTTCCTCCTGCTGCAACCTTAAATTCCAAAATACTACTTGTTGTTTCTATTGATATTTTCTCTTCAATTTTACTTACTGTTTTTGTGAATGGTGCAGGAGGTGCAATGGTAACTTTATCTAAACTTTGAATGAGGCAACCGGCATCATTTGACTTAATGTTCAATTTCACTAAAGCATAGCCGTCTTTGATAACCGGGGTAACAGGGATTAAATTCCAGGCGTCATAATAATAAGCTCCTTGAATATGAGGAATAAGTAAAACATTACCACTATAGTCTTTTGAACCAACGTTGAAAAGTGTCCATACATTCTTTCTCGGTGAGGGGAAATAATTTGCATGAATGCTATCGTCTTCAGTTTTTACTAATGGCATAGCATCGTCAGAGCGAAAAGCTTCTTTATTGCTCGATAAGATTGCATGAGTTTTTCTTATCACATATCTCGCTTCATCTGTAAACCATCCTGTATCGTTCAGAGGGCCTTGAAGGAAAATTCCCTCACCATTGAAGAACACATTTTTTAGCTGTGTTGTCACATTATCATCAAACGGACGATCTACAGCTAACATTTCGATGATTTTAAACCCGGGGAACAAAAATCTAAACAAATTTACTGATGATGGATTTTTGGTAGGCGTAAAGCCACTTTTATTAATTGCATAGGTATATGTACCATCAAGATATTGTGTCCCTACATCCGTAGGCATTTCTTCATTATAAGTCACAATATCATTGCTTATTTTGGTACGTAATTTTTTCCACATATTAATCTCCCCAATTCCTATATAATTAGGTTTTATCGGCCCTTCAATGCCAGGATGCTTGTGTTCTGTGTTATAGCACCCGTTGTAGTTAGTTAAATAGCCAAAACCGTACTGATCAAAATAAACTCCATCCGTACCTAAAAGGTTAGTTATTTTTTTGGCCACATCAGTAAAATATTCTTGCCAACCAGGAGCAGAAGGACAAGGATAGTGATAACCTTTTTCTCCATAATTTTCTCCTTGTGGATTAAGCATTTCCCAGTCCTTACCATGTTTTATACCCATATCTGACTCTCTATGAAGTTTGTAACCCTGATAATATAGTCCGGTTCTTATTCCTCTTTTTTTAAGTGTAGCAATTTGTTCTTTTAACTGCTGATGTCCTCCTATGTAATTCCACGGATTATAATTATAAATTCGGTCTTCGGGCTCACGCATCCAATCAAAAATATGCACGTAATCCACTCCGCCAAAAGCTTTTTCTGCATCTTCAACTTCTTTAAGCAGGTCTATTTTTTTTGTAAGAGGGTTCCAAAATCCTTCTTCCCCAAAAAATGTATGGAGAAAAACCTGTCTGAAGTTGTAAATATCTTGGAACCATTGTTTTCGAGGAGCTATTGGTTTATACCAGGTTTGCACCCAATCTTTATACGCATAAAAACCTTCGTGCCAGTCACCTGTATGTGTACCCAAGACCGTAGATGGCAAATTCCAAACTTCTCCCGGCATTAATTTTTTGGTTTGATAAGTGACTTTTAAATCTATCTTACCTTCTTTTTTCTTGAAATAATATTTTTTTGGATAATTTGTGGTGTCATTTGTCATAATGTAAAAACCTCCGTTGTCTTTATCGCAGATATCTACAAACTGAAGGGGAAACCAGCGTCCGTAAAAATTATCTTCTTCTGCATCTTCATTATTACTTGCCCAGCCCTCTTTAGGATAAAGATAGTACAGTTCTTTACTTCGCTCTTTTGAGAAATGCACGCCGTTAATTATTGGAAAATTGACGGTAACCTCGATTGCTTCATTCGAATTATTTTTGACAGTTAATGACAATACAGCTTGTGATTTACTGTTTGTTTTTACGGATAATGTATTTACCAAATTTGATGAGTTTTTGGATAGTACATTATACAACTTATCCTGACTTATATTCCATTTTGTGTTGTTGATTTTATTTTGCAGTTTAATTGGAATTTCATCATTTATTTCAAACAAGACCTTGCTGTTATTTACAGTAGATAATTGTCCATACACTCCATTTATTGAAAAAATAATCAGCAACAGGGAAATAACATTTAATTTAAATCGTGTTCTCATAATTTGTTGTTTGACAATAATGTTTTGATTATCGTATAATACCATCACCCATTTCTTTGATTTATCGTACAAAAAACTTTAGGATACCTTATATTTATAATGTTCCATTAATCAAGAATTTTTTTCGAATATCTTTTATACATTTTCTTGCAAACTTCAACAGCGTCAATTGTTGGGGTGTCCGGATATTTTGTAGCGGAATTTACCCAGCTCCACTCCCATTCTTTTATATCTTCTTCAAATTTTTCAAAATCAGTTTGTCGTTTATTCTTTAAGTCGTCTGTAACTATTCTGATAAAAAATTCCCATCGTGGAATATAAAAATCTTGAATCAGTCCGTTCCACTGTTTTGAAGCATATTCATGTAGTACGCTATTTTTACCTCCCCAAAGTGTGATTTGATTTCTTGCATTTTTCTCATATAAATCTTTTTCCTCAGCGGTATACCCTAATTTACGTGCATCATTTATCCATTTACCTAATAAAAATTCGGGTCTTGCTGACAAAGCTTCATCTAAATCTTTTGCTATACTTAGGAATTCCTTGCTGTATCTTTGAAATTTCACCAAATCCTTATTTATATATGCATGATACATCTTCTCGTACGCTTTGTGCGAACGATTAGTTAAAACTTGTCTTGTAATATCTACAATGTCATATTTAAAACCTTCTGAATTTTTAAATTGACTGCTTACACTGATAAATTTTCCCCAAATGACTTCCAAATCTTTTGGATTATACCAAAGTTCATTTTTCAATTCTCTCTCTTTAAGAAAAGGTCTTGTTAAAAGCACTGAACGATAACTCTTTCGATTGCCATTGTGTGAATAAATTACCCTATACAAATCCAACCATGCATCGTATAGCGTTGAATTAAATATACCATATCGATTAGTACTATATGATTTCAGCCAGAGTTTAATTTCAATGGGTGAATCAGACCACACATTTTCCATCATTAATTCATAGACAACAGGATTCTGCTCAATTGCTTCCATGGAAAGTCCTATTCCTTTCATTCGTTTTGATGCAGGATTGTGAAAATCTCGGGACGGATTTACTGCAACGGAATCTAAACAACCATATAGTCCGTTATTTCCACCAAAGCAATGAAGCATATTCCAAATCCAAGATTTATCATAATAGGACTCAGTTCTTTGCCATACAGGGATGTTTTCTGAATATAAGTCCAAAATAATCATATTGTCATCAGGAACAGCATCCAGTAGAATTTTTATTTCTCGCTGACTCCAATATTGTCTTGAATGATAAAACAACCAACCTTGCATTACCCACACAGCTTTTTTGTCTACTGAATGCATAATGTCATAAATTCTTTTTCCCATATTATCCAAGTAAACAGAATCTTTTGTAGGTGGATCTACTTCATTAAAAACATCAGCCGTGTAATAATGATCAGTTCCGAATTCTGCTGTCTGTTCATCTAAAAACATTCTTCCAATGGTCTTAAACATTGGATCAGTTGGATCAATCGTGTATATTTTGTCAAACTTAGTCCCTTTCCAATGGACTTGATTCAGTTTCACTTTTGGAAAGTACTCTTTAAACTTTGGAGGGACATGACCGGTAAATGAGGGCAATATCGGTTTCATGCCTAAAGCTCTTTGCCTTTCAAGAATTTTCTTTTGTAACTTAAAATGATCTTTCATCAAAGAACGAGGCAAAGGACCTCCCCAGCCATCAATATTATTCATCCAAAACCACGCAAAGTATGCCGGACCTACAAAATAAGAATGTAAGTCCTCTTCACTCATTCCCAATTGTGTAAATACTCTATAAAGAATCTCATTTTGTCCGGTAAGCGATAAAGGAAAGTTAATACCATGCATAGCCATCCAGTCTATTTCCTTTTCCCAACGTTCCCATTCCCACCAACTCATACTATAGCTGAATGTACAATAGTTAAGATAGTATCTGTAATCATACAAAGTTTCTTTTCTAATTAATTTTTCAGGAAAAACCAAAGGGTCAGGAAGTGACAAATTATTCCCATTCCAAGTAACGATACCGTTTGCATAATTTTTTAAATAAAAATAAAAAGCACTTGCTACAGACACCCCGTTGGTTCCCCTTAAAACTATTTGGTTGTTTTTTTTGTCTATCTCAAAATAGTCTTTCCCTTCTGACAAATAGGGTACTATTTCTACGATAAAATTGCTACTTGCTCCGGGGATAGTCCTTTCAATTAAATCAATGGCAGATTTCTTTTGCAATGATATATTTTGTTCTTCAGCTGTTGATACGGTAACCATCAATAGCGAAAAACAAAACAATAAAAATAACTTCTTCATAACGTTTGTTTTTAATACCATTTAAAGATTTAATTTAACTCCCGAATTTTTATATTTCTAAATCGCACTTCCTGCTTATGGTTTTGTAGTTGAATATGACCGTCAGACATTTTACCATATCCATCATAATGCTTGAATTTTGTTTGTTTTATCAACTCTTCAAAATCAGCCGTTCCTATATTGGTTTTAAGAACTCTTTTACCGTTTAGCCAATGTTCTACCTTATTATTATCTACAATAATTTTTAAAGAATTCCACTCTCCAATCGGTTTTAATTCCTTATTGCCAGGTGCAACTAAGAGATACATTGCTCCTGTTGATCCTTTGTCTCCCTGGAAATCTACAATTTCTTCATTATTGAAGTCATCAATAATTTGATATTCAAATCCGACCCAATCTATTTTTTTTGTTGAATCATTGAACATCTCATTTAAAAAGTATTTGACACCTGAATTTACCAACTTCGTCATTTTAAATTCGAGCTGAAGTTCAAAGTTCGAGTAAGTTTTTTTAGTCATAATGTTTCCACCTCTACCGCCTGGTCTTAGGACTAAATCACTGCTATCAACATACCACCCCTCGGTTGGGAAGTGACCAATTTCCGGATTAATCCATAAACCTGTATCTTGAACGGAGTTAAACAGCACACACCAATCATGTTGCTTTTCTTTATCAGGCTTATTACTAAGACAGGAAGACAGAGCAGGTAAAATTATTGACGCCCCTAAAAAAAACATTAAATAAATTCTTCTTATTTTTAATAGTTTGTCATTCTGTAGTTCAAACGATAACGTATTAAGACTATCTGACAGACAGATAGCATTAGCAAAAAGAATAATCGGAAAGAATAATAAAAACAACAACAATCTTTTTTTTTTACCTTTTTTTTCATTTCTGAACGACTAATTTATTTGAATGATTCCCAACTCTTAAACAATACACTCCATCCGGAAAATCAGTGATATTTATTTCAGTTGAAACTGTTAATAGTTTTACATCTTTAATCTTCCTACCTAGGGAATCAAAAACTATCAAAGACTCATTAATGAGTGAAGGTGGAATTTGAATGGAGAAAAAATCATTAACGGGATTTGGATGAAGTTTAAATCCATTTTCATCAGAAAAAGTATTTAAGCCTGTATCTATCGCACATCCTTTTCCGTCACCTGTTATCGTTTCTTTAACATAGGTCATAACATCCCAATTTTTTGCATTTGCAATATTTTTGTTACTTCCTGCACCATCATTGTATAATGGATTTGCTATTGAACTTATTACCCGGATAACACCTTTTGTCATTCCGGTACGATCGGGTAGTGAGTGATACAATGAATCCAGTCCACAAGCTGAAAACTTGTTTGAGTAGATATGCCCATTGTTAAACACTTCTACTGTTGTTAATGTATTGGTAGTTTTGCTTAAATCTAACTTTGTTAATTTACAATCTCTCAAATTCAGGATCTGTAAAGCAGGGTTGAAACTGACATCTATCTCACCCAGGGGGTTTGTCATTGCAGACAAAGTACGTACTGCTGTAAGCTTTTCAAGACCAATAAGAGAGGATATTTTATTTGTGCCAAACTGTAAGTCCGTAAGTTTGGAGTTATTGGCGACATTTAGTGCTGTTAAATTGTTTCGATAGATATGAAGAGTAAGTAATTCCTTGTTGTTATTCAGTTCTATTGCCGACAGCGTATTTGTATTACATCTCAAATATTGAAGAAAAGACGCTTTTGAAACATCTAACATTGTGAGTTCATTGGATGCACATGTTAAGTAAAGTATTGAACGGTCAGTTGTGTAAATTTTTATTTCTGCTTGATTTACTTTAGTAACACCTTTAACAGTAGTGGGTGCACTGACTTGTGTTGAAACATTTTCAACTGTTTGTGTATTGCCATCTCCCCAATCAATTGACAATTCACCTGTTCCACTCGCAGCCAATAAAAGGGTAATCTCCGAATTTACAGCTTTTGCTGTTTGCATAACTATTGTGTCTGCAAGATTAGAAGCAACAGGCTGTGTAGAAATACGCCATTCATCCGTTCTAAATGTACCTAACGGTAGATCATTGCTATTGTGAACCAATCCTCCAATAGGACAGTAACTCCAGGCATATCTCACTGCCACCGGATTGGGTACAAACTGAGAACTTAATTCGATTTTATTTGGTGCTATAATATTTGCAGAAGCTGTAACAAACACTTCATTTTCTCCGGCTATAGTAAATTCTGTTAATTCACCACCTTTTATTTTCAAGCCTGTGCCCACATGTTCAAATTCACATACAATCGTGTGGTCTACTACTTCATAAAATTTCAATCGAGGAAACTCAGGATTAATATCCGTGCGATTATATATGTTTTTTAGTGCTTTATTAGCCAATCTATATCCTACATCTCTTTTGTTTTTTGGGTGAAGGTCACCACAATCTCCAATATCTATAGAAATAACTTGTTCTGTATTATTTGTTGAAAGTGTTTTATCTTGAGCTTCTCTAAGCTCGGCCCATTGACTTTCATGCGGATAATTGCGAACTAAACCGTAGTTTGGCAGCTGAACATAGTAAAACGGCATATCCGGATTATTAAATTTTTGTCTCCAATCTTTAATGAGTGCCGGGAAAAGTGACCTGTATTGCCAGGCTCTTGCCACATTATTCTCACCATGATACCATATTACACCCTTAATCGCAAACTTTCTAAAAGGTGCAATCATTCCATTATAGGTGGTTGATGCAAAATGTTGAAGTGCCAGTGGTACTGCCGGATCTGTAATTACTCCTTCCTGTTTGAGCCTTAAGTTTTCATCTGCTCTTGCAGATAATTCTTCAACAGTTAAGTTGCCGGTTTCAAGTTCGTCTAAGAATGCATCAAATTCACTGAATTCACTTAAACCATCCCTACTCATCCAAGCTTCAATGGTGCTTCCACCCCAATAACTGCCAATCAAACCTATAGGCACATTTATTTCTTGATGGAGTTTCCTGCCAAAATAAAAACCTATTGCAGAAAACAATTTTGCACTCGTCTCGTTTGTCTGTAGCCAATAAGTGCTTCCCACATCATCATTTATTGAATCTACTGATATTTTCACAGGAATACGAATTGACCTTAGATTAGGAATATCTGTATTGGCAGATTCTTCGGTATAAAATTGATCATTCATAAACTGCCAGGCCATATTGGATTGACCTGAACAAAGGTAAATGTCACCGGATAGAATATTCGTGAAAGTAACAGTAGTATCTTTTGTTGCGATTGTCATTTGATACGGACCACCCACAGGTAAAGGGTTAAGTGAAACTTCCCATCTTCCTTGTGCATCGCTTAACACTTCTACTGACTCATTATTTAATAAAACAGTTACTGATGTAGCAGCTGAAGTAGAACCCCAGACTGTTACGGGTTTTTCTCTTTGCAGAATCATATTTCTACTGAAAATAGCAGGAATCTTAAGAAATGCCTCTGCACTGCTCGCTTCAAATTGCTGAATTGCTATAATAATCAGCAAGAAGGATAAAATTCTTTTTAGTTTTATTGTGTTTTTTAATAACATAGTTTTATTTAGTTTTCCGATATTACTTGCATTCTTTACCATCGCCAATCAGTTCTTTATTATTATTTTTATCATTTACAATCCACCCTTTATTGCTTGCAATTGTTTTGTTGCTGCCGGCTGCATCATTATTTCTTTTCCCTGTATATTTACTGTTCAAGATATTAATTGTTCCAGATGCTATGGGTAAGGTACCAAATAACTTATCTAAGGCACAAGCATCAAACTGATTGGCATATGTTGGTCCATCATTATGTATGGAAATAGTAGTAACATTAGGATTATTACTAAGGTCCAAAGATGTAAGATTAGTGTTGCGTAAATCCAGTGCTCTAACCAAAGTATTCTTTGACAAATCCAGCGACCCTAAATTGTTTATGGCACATACAAGTGTTAATAATTTTGTATTGCATGACAGATCCAGGCTCATTAGCTTATTTGAAATACAAGAAAGTTGTGTAAGTTCTCCATTTTGACTTAAATCTAAGTTTGTTATTGGATTTGACCCCGTCCAAAGAATACGCAATTGCTCATTCTTGGTTACATCCAATTCTGTCAGTTTGTTGTTATTGCATTGGAGAGTTCTCAAGTGTGGAGCATTTGTTACGTCTAATGAAATTAAACTATTATTACTGCACTGAAGGAAAGTAATATTATATCCGTAAATTTTAATTTCCGGTGAATTAGTTATCAGCATATACTCGTGAGTACTTGGTGCACCGAAGTTTTTGGAAGCTTCTATAGCTTCTTTTTGTCCGGTCCCCCAGTCAATGGTAACATTTCCACCGGCTACAATTCGAAGTGTGACTGTCCCACCGATAGGCTGATCAGTTTTCATTATTATGTTGGGAACCTGAGCTTTTGCAACAACAAAAGTACATAAGAGCAATAGGAGCAAAGAAAATATTTTTTTCATGTGTTTATTTTTTTATTTTTTACACTAAGGTCACATGGAACACGCCATTAATCATTTCCTTGTGTTTGAGAATTTTCTCAAATGGCTGTTTCATAAGATTATAATTTATTTTAAGTTATCGCATGGAACTCTTGATGAACTAATTTAATCATTTAAAAAATTTAGTTGTTTCTCGCGACTCGGCATAAACCGAACAAGTTTGGTTCTGCACCCACTGCTCAAAACATTCGCATAGGCGAAATAATTAATTAAAATAATTCATGTTCCTTTCATATATGATTTTTTTTAAATGTTAATAATTGATTGAATTCACTCCGAGAATCATTTTCAAAGAAAATCTCTTTTCCATATAGTATAATAGATTAGAAATGAAAACAGAAGTTACAGAGGGAACGAAATAGATACAAGAAGGAGTAAAATAAAAATGGACTTTAACCCCGGACAATTAATGTATCTGTACATTTGTCATGTAACACAAGATTAAAGTCCATTTTTGGATGTTTTTTATCCCTCAAACATTAATAAAGCAACCTAAAACGTATCGCTCAATTCGTAGAGAAAGCAGAGGAATTTGGCGATGTTTAGAAACAGGTTACAGTATTACCACTTTAGATATTCCGTTGTTTATTTTTACAATAACCACACCCTTAGCAGGTACAGCTATACTATTCAGTCCATTACGTGTAATATGGCTTAGTAGTTTTTGTCCGGCTACACTGAATACTTCTACTACTTCTCCGGCAGTAGCTTGAAACATAATATTGCCATGAGAGCTAAAAACGTGGGTATTAGTTGTCATACCTGCTAATCCGACAGAAAGTAAGCTAATTGGTCCTATCTCATTGGATAGTCCGGATTCTATCACTCCTTTTACGGTCACTACAGTATAGAAATACGTGTCAGCATTGGACAACCCGGTTACACCATAGCTGGTAGCAGTAATTCCCGAAAAAGGAGAACCTACAACAGGCAAAATGTTTTCTTCCCCATCCTTGGTATAAACATTTAATATATACGAGTCAGCTCCTCCGACAGCACTTTGCCAGTTTGCTGTAAACCCTGTACTACTTTTATCGGATTCAGCAATTGCCACCGGAGGAAGAACGCACGCACCCCCATCACCGGTGAGAACTGCATTGTTCGTAGAAGTTTTAACAACCCAATTTTTCCCATCTACTAAGGTCTTATTGCTACCGTTATAATCATTGTCGGGAGTTTTGGTGTAATCACTCCTGCCAACAAAGATAGTTCCTTGTGATTTACCGGTTCTATTGGGCAACATTCTATAAATCGAATCTAAAGCACATGCATCTAAACTGTTTGCATTTGCAGGTCCATCATTTTGAATGGAAAGGGCTGTCATGTTTGTAGCTGAACAATCCAATTCTTTAGCATATTTTAATCCACCGTTACGTATGGTTAAGGTGTTAAGATTTGCGTTATTTGATAAATCAATTCCCTTGAAGCAAGTGTTATAGCCTCCTATTGAAAGCAATTGTTGCAAATTTGGCTGATTGCTGACATCAAGAGTGGTCAAACTATTTCCACTAACAGTCAATCTTACTAAAGTATTCGTCCTGCTTAAATCTAAGGACGTCAATCCGTTGTTTGAACATACAAGATTGCTGATCCCGGAACCATCCACATATACTTTAATAATTGCCTGGTCACCTATAGTAGCACTGGAGACGTTTGTGGGAGCACCGATATTATTAGAAATATTTGGATAAGATACTATATTTCCATCTCCCCAGTCAACCCCTACAGTTCTGTTTCCACCTGCTACAAATCCTAAATTGATTGTAGAGTTGTTTGCTTTATTTGTTTGCATCTCAAATGCTTGTACCCATGTTTGAGCATCTACGGTATAAGTTGCAAATAACAATAATACCGGAACTAATAAAATCTTTTTCATATTATTTTGATTTTAAAAAATTAATAAATCCTATCTTTTAATTGCGTTTATTATTACGTTTATTCAATCACTACTTTACGTACTGATTCTGCAGTATAAATTAAATAAATTCCTTTTGTTAAACTCTTCAATTCTAATGTAACATCTTGTCCTAATAAGTTTTTATCAAGACATACTTTCCCTACCAAATCTGTTATAAGAACACGGTGTTCAGATAGCTGATCGGAGTAACGAATATTGATAAAATCTACTGCAGGATTTGGATATATTTCAAGATGAGGTTTTGAAATAGGTCTGAAAAAACCGGTGGTACAACCACCTCCATCTCCTGTCAATATATCATCTTGGTAACTTTTTACTGTCCATCCTTTACCCGTTGCAATGGTTTTATTGCTTCCTGCAGCATCATTGTCCGGTGCATCACCTTCTGTATTGTACAAATTATTGGATACAAGTAAGTTTGCCGCTGTTGTTTTTTTAGGAAGTGTTTGATACAACGCATCCAACGCACATGCATCGAAATGATTTGCACTTTCATGCGAAGCATTGGTAGAATTAAAAATATCAACTTTTATAAGATTAATATTGTTTGTTAAATCTAAAGAGGTTAGTTTAGAATTTCTTACATTTAATGTTTGTAAATCTGAGTTTGTACTAACATCTATACTTCCTAACAAATTGTTTGTTGTAACTAACGTTCGAAGCGCTGTAAGTCCGTATAAGTCAATGGAGGTAATCTGGTTATTATGAAGCTGAAGGTCAGTCAGAGCATAATTTTCAGAAACATTTAGTTCAGTTAATAGATTTCCATAACAATGAAGTAGCACCAGATTTTTATTAGTGCTTACATCTAAAGTGTTTAATTTATTATTATAACAGCGTAAATATCTGATTGTGCTTGTCTTAGTGACATCTAATGAAGTAAGTCCGTTATTAACTGTAGTGATAAATGTATAATAGGTTCCCTCTACAAAGAGCTGAATTACAGGTTGATTCGTGGAAAGTGTTTTTGTCAAAACAGTTGGCGAATTTACATTATTTGAAATTGATATTTCAATTTTTCCATCACCATCTCCCCAATCAATATAAAAATTCCCTGTACCACCACCTGCGACTTTTATTTCAATTGATTCACCGGTTACTTTCTCTGTTTGCATGGAAACAGCTAAAGTTTGGGCATTAGCAGTTATTGTCACGGCCCAAAAAACGATAAATAAGTAAATTTTTTTCATAAATTCTATTTGTTAATTATTAGTGATGTGATGAATTTTCTAGTCTTGATTTAAAGGCTTTAGTTTTTATTTTCCATAGGCATTTGTTGTAAAAAATATAAATTTGTTGTCTTAAGTAAGTGTTGAACAGTGCTTTACCAGCCATCATTTTGTCCCAAATCACTGTGCAGTGATGTGTCATGAATGGGTATGGGGAATAACAGGTGTTTTTTTCTACATTCTTAAATGCAAGTGCACCCCAAATCCATGCTGCAGGGGCATTTTCATCAAAATGTTCTGCCACCTCTTGCATTGTTGGGAGGAATATCCCCCAACGAATTAAATCGTATTTTCTTAAAGCTTCAAAGCATAATTCTTTGGTTCGCTCTTCTCGAATAAATTCTCTAAACTCTTCTTGTGTTAATCCTGAAGGTATGTTTGCCGCAGAATTATAAACTGCATCAGGTAATAAATTTCCGTATGCCCTGTCTCTAACTAGTTTGACAGCATCATAAGCTGCTGTTGTTGGTTCATTATTTAATTCATTTTCCGCTTCAGCATACATAAGCAAAACATCTGAGTATCTTAATAAAGGAAAATTCTGAGGAGTTCCATAGGATAGTTTTGGAAGCAAAGTTTCAAATTCTCTTCTATATTTACCCACATTTCTATTGTACAAGTGTGAAGGACCCCAATATATTTTATTGGTTGTGTTTCTATCATATCTGTAAGGTGCACAGTTCCAGTCTCTTCTGAGATCACCCTCATCATACTTGAGGTAATGATAGTAGGTAACATTTATAAGTGCTGTGGAAGAACCAAACGGACTATCTCTTGGAGCAGAAATTCCCAACACATTTCCTACATGCCCATATTCACGATATGAGTCAGTTGCATTTCCCCAAAACTCTACTTCCCAAATACTTTCTTTGACATTGTATTTATCTTGTGCATAGTTTTTAAATATTTGTTCGTAGTTCGGCTCTAATTCGTGAAATCCGCTGTTTATAACTTTTTCTGCCCACTTTTTAGCATCTTCAAATTTAGAAACATCTTTTACAGGTTCTCCTGCCATATGAAGACATACTCTTGCAAGTATTCCCTGTACAACTGATTTAGATACCCTTCCCCCAAATCCTGTATCTTCAGCACTATCTACAAGCCCTTCTGCTTCTGTCATATCTTTAACTATCTGTTCATAGATATCTTTTACGGGCGTCCTTTGTGTTTTTTCATAATTAGCAGACTTTGTAGAAGTTAGTATAAGAGGGACATCTCCCCAATTGATTGCTAACAGAAAATAATAGTATGCTCTCAGAAAAAGAGCTTGCCCTTTTATTGCTCCCCTTTTTTGCTCATCAATATCTTTGGCCTTGTTGATATTTTCAAGTAAAAGGTTTGCATTTTCAATTCCGATATATAAATTTTGCCAAACCACCTGTACTTGTTGATTGGATGATGTAAAATTATAAACTTGTGGTCCTTGAGTCATAGTTGATCTATTATAAAAACCTTCATCGGCTTCTGTACCAATTTGACATAAATAGGTATATTGATATAAGCCATAAGACCCCAGTGTATTATATACTCCATTCAATGCATAGCTTAGTTGCTCAATATTGTTGTAATAGTTTGCCGGAGTTACAAAATCTGTCGGCTGTGGATCACATGCATTTATTATAAAAATTAATCCAACACTTAGAAAAAGTTTGTGTGTTTTGGTGTTCATTTTAGTGAGATTTACAAGGTTGTTAAAAAGTAGCTTTAAGTCCTAAAACAAGATTCTTTGCTCTTGGATATGCCGAATAGTCAAATCCGGGTGTTAGGGCTGAATTACGAACGGAAACTTCCGGATCCATTCCCGAGTATTTGGTAAAAGTCAGCAGGTTTTGTGATGACAAGCTGATTAATAAGCCCTTAAAACCGATTTTTTGAAGTTTACTTATAGGGATATCATAACTAAGACTAATAGACTTCAAACGTAAGTAAGAGCCATCTTCCAAAGTTCTGTCAGAATAAACTCCAATAGGACCTTGCCCGTGGGTGCGGTATAGCGTATTATTTTGATTATCCGGAGTCCATCTGTTAGCATAAGAAGCAAATTGATTTAAGTTTTGAGAACCCAGCACATTACCTTCAAAAAGAATTCTGTTGGCGTTCATAATCTTATTGCCGTAAGACCACTGAAAAAAGATATTGAGACTAATTCTTTTGTATCTGAAGTCATTGGTAAAACCACCTACATGGATTGGATAAGCATCTCCTATGGTTGTTAAATCTTTCTCATCAATTATTAAATCTCCATTTAAGTCTCTATATTTAATATCTCCGGGCTGAATTTTATCTCTACTCATGCCATTTGTTGTAACGTTTTCTTTTAAAACATACACCCCCTCAGATACTTCATCAAAATCACTATACTGATAATTTCCATCCCAAATATAACCGTAAAATTGTGCTGCCGGTTTACCTACTTCTGCATAATATAAAGGCGTAGAGTTGAAGTTGACACCCCAGTTTACTGAGTTTTTTAGCCACGGTTCATCATCAGCTAAAGCCAATACTGTGTTTTTGTTAAAACTTATATTGAAATTACTAGTCCAGGTAAAATCTTTAGTGTCAAAGTTAACAGTATTAACAGAAATTTCCAGTCCATTGTTCTGAAGCGCCCCGATGTTTCTAAAGGCTCTGTTATATCCTGTATACATAGGGATGTTAGCCAATAGTTGGAGATTTCGAGTTGTCTTTCTGTAATAATCAACAATTAATTCAAAACGGTTTTTGAAAAAACCTAAGTCCAAACCCACATCAAATTGAGCTGCAGTTTCCCAGGTTAAATCATGGTTTGCAGGAGTACCACCCACAATTCCTTTTGATGGTGTTTCATTATTAAATGAGTAGGGTGTGCTTTCAGTTATTATTAGCTGTGGCATGTAGGCATAATCATACACGCGATTATTTCCTGTCTCTCCATAGCTTATTCTTAGTTTAGCATTAGTTAAGTGGTTGAGTCTTTTCATAAAATTTTCATCAGAGAATCTCCATGCAAAAGCTCCTGATGGGAAAAATCCCCATCTCCTACTTGGAGCGAACTTAGACGACCAGTCACCTCTAAATGTAGAAGTGAATATGTATTTTCCTTTTAATGTGTAATTAAATCGACCCAAATATGACATTAAACCATTAGCAGAAACTCCTGCATATCCTTTGTAGGGTGTACCTTCATCAAGTCCACTCATTCCTAAGTTTTCGTTTGGAATCTGTTGAGCTTCATAACCATATCTATCAACACCTCTCCTTGAAAAAGTTGCACCAATCGTAGCATCTGCTCTATGAATATTCTTAAAAGTACGCCCGTATCTTAATGTGTTTTCATTGGATAAATTTTCGGTTAATGAGTAAATCCATGAACCATTTACACCCCTAATATTTGATGGAAATACAGGAGTTCCCAAACGACTGGAAGAATTATTAAATGCCTCTCTTATCAAGGTGTATCCTGCATAGTTTCCCGTAGTTCTAAATGTTAAATATCTGGTAATCTTGTAATTTGCAAACACGTTAAATATCAAAGTATTATATGTTCTGTACCGATATTCATTCTCTGCAGAAAAAACAGGATTTATAACATATACTTGCCCTGAGTAATCTAAATCAGGATCAAATCCTTGTCCCAGCAGAGTTTCTTCTGTTATTCTCAGACTGGGAATAGGTCTATATCCCCAAATATTATACATTAAATAGGCTGAGCTATGCCCTGCTGTACCCGGGGATGATGCTTCTTGTCCATAGGACTGTGCACTACTGTAATTTGCTATTACACCTATTCGGAGTTTATCATTGAAATCCTGTTCATACGATCCCCTTCCTTGATATCTTTTGTATCCGGAATTGATAATAATACCTTTTTGGTCATAAAATGAACCGGATAACGAGTACCTTGAATTTTTTGTTCCACCTCTAAAAGCTACATCATATATCTGCATAGGAGCAGTTCTGAATGTCTTATCTTGCCAATCAATAATTGGTTGATTTTTATAATAATCCAAATCTCTTCCTTGCTCTGTAGAAATATATTCACCTGCCGCATAAATTTCATTATTTTCAAGTTGATACTTTACAAACTCATAGGCATTCATCATTTCCATTCTATTTATTACATTTTGGAACCCTACAGATGCTCCAAAAGTAAGTTCGGATTGCCCCGTTTTACCCTTTTTAGTTTCAATAATTATTACACCATTTGATGCTCTTGCTCCATAAATAGCCGTTGCAGATGCATCCTTTAAAACATTTATTGATTCTATATCTTGAGGATTTATTGCGTCATTCATATCATCTTCTACAGGAAATCCATCAATCACATATAATGGAGAATTATCTTGCGTTAATGAACCTACACCTCGAATAACGATACTAGAACTAACACCCGGTTGCCCTTCATTGGAAGTTACCCGAACTCCGGCAACTTTTCCACCCAAAGCTTGATCAAAAGAATGTACAGGGCTTTTTATAAGCTCTTCCCCTTTGATTACAGCAATAGAACCGGACAAATCTCCTCTCTTACTACTACCATATCCTATCGCCACTACTTCATCCAATAAAGTGGCTTTTTCCTCCAATCTGATTATATACCTATATATATCACTTGTGATTTCGACCAATTTGTCTTCCATCCCAATGAATGTCACATGCAAGACATCACCAACTTTAACATTTTTTATTGCAAAATTTCCATTGATATCCGTCACAGTTGCTTTCTCTGTGTTTACAACTCGAATGGAAGCACCAGGCATAGGATTATCATCTGATGTTACTACCAATCCGGTTATGTCTTTTACTGTCGGTGGTGCCTCCTGGGCTCTTATTCCCCAAGACGGAAAAACAGTAATTACCATTAATAATAAGGTAGATTTACACTTGCTAAAAATCAATTCAAAAAGTGAATCACAAGAGAGACGGGTGATTGTATTTTTCATTGCACTTGTTGTTTTTGTTGTTCAAACACGACTAAAGCAATCAAAATTTGAGACAATACTAATCGTTATACAAATGAAGCATAAAAAAAACGTAGAGAATACCAATTTTCCGTAAATCTAACCTCAAAAAACGCAGAACATGATTTTAACTTAACTTCTTCAACTGTTTGTGTCAGGATAATAAATTACAACGATAAACATACTGCATTGGTCGTTGAGATCATTAATTTTATTACAGATTTATGATCAGGACAAAGCATTCTTCCGTTTTTATTCATTTGCCATTTCCACGGCAGTAGTTGTAATGAAGTACTTAGTCAGCGTATTTGCTTTTTCCCACTCAGGCATATTTCTGTTTACCAAAAAATCAAAATAATTTTCAGCAACAAGCCCGAAATGTGCTTCGTGATTGGAGCGGTTTTCAACCGGGATCACTATTTGATATTTGTCGCCTGCTTCTTTTAAAGAAACAAACGGATATTTTTCTTTGATGTTTTCAATTGTCCTTTCCAGATTCGATTTAAATTCATCGCTATTTACACCGTCGGCTTTTTCTACATAAAGCTGCTTGATATAATCATGCTGTTTGTCTTGTACGGTTGCAAGGATTGCTTTGGTACCTATCACCCTGGAAGTGAACGTGTCGCCTCCTCCTTGCGGAGCAACATAGTTCCACAGTACTTTCAATGCGATATTTTTACCTTTTACCTGATAATTTATGGTTCCGTTGGCATTTACTTTCAGCTTTGAGTTTTCCACATACTTTAATAAATACGAAGGGAAACTTTCTGAATTTGTGGATTTTGAAAAGTCTTCCAAACTTAGTTCCGTAGCCCAATGAGAAGCGTTTATTACCTTTATATCCGTCTGATAATTAATGGACTGATCGGGGAAGCATTTCCAATTGACCAGGTCAATGTAGTGGGTAGTAACATCGGCAATGCCCTCGCCCTGCTGTTGTACGTCGTAGTACCAGGCCGGGCGTATCAACGGTTTTCCGGCTACTTCCTTGTAAAAATGATGCACGCTTTCCATATAGACTGCCGGCTCATTTTCTGTTCCCCCCGTCAATTCGCCGAAAAGCTCTTTGTTGTTGATGAGTTCTTTCTCGATAATATTCAGGTCGTCAAAACGTTCAGTCATCATGTCATACAGCAACACGTTATTCTTTTCAGCATTTTCGTAAGCTTTCACCAAAAGTTGGAAATCTTCTTTATTTATTGCCATAGGCTTGTCCGACAGCACATTATATCCGGCACTGACAGCTTGATAAATATAATTTGTTGTCTCATGGTTATTCCCTGCCAGCACCACTACATTTCCTCGTTTTTCGGCTAACATTTTTTCCAGAAAGTCAGGTGCTTCATATACTTCTTCCTTCCATGAAGTAGGATTTTCTATCCGCGTATTAAACCCTTTGACAGTTGCAAGATACTGCTCTAATTCGGTTCCTTCTGGTGCATACACAAACACGCTGTCGTTTACCCTGGCCAAATTGCTTTTCAAAAGCAAGGAAGCATGAAAGTGTCCCGGATTTAATACGACGAGTCTCACCTCACCCTCTTTTCCTGTGAAAACAGACTGATCATCCGATTTTTTGCTTGTACATGAAAACATAAGCAGCACACTTAGTAACAGTACAAAGCTAATGATTTTACTGTTCATATGTTTAAATTTAGAAGTCCCCCTATGATCAACTACCTTGCACCTCTGAACTCGGAACACGCGACCGTGCTTCGACAAGCTCAGCAACCATCTAAAGTAATGTGGTTACTGAACGAAGTCGAAGTGCAGCAGTTGGGCGCTTATAAGATACCGCCTGATTATTCATAATTCAAGCAATGCCGAACTTGCCGCATCCAAATACAAGGTTACATTTTCCTTTGTTCTTAAAATACTGGCGGGACAGTCCTCTGTGATCCCGCCGTTCAACGTATTATAAACTGCTTTTGCTTTATTCTTTGCCGGCACAATGCAGAACAGATATTTTCCTCTCAACAAGGCAGGAATCGTGAGTGTCAAAGCCTGCCCGGGAACTTCATCCAACAAGTTGAAACATTTATCGTTCACTTGCTGCTGACGGCACATCAAATCCAAATCGGCAATTTTGACCAACTTCTCATCGTTGAAGTCTGCCACTCCCGGGTCATTGAAGGCAATGTGTCCGTTTTCGCCGATGCCGAGGCATACGATGTCAACCGGATATTTTTCCAAAAGTTCAGAATAACGCCTGCATTCTTCATCTAAATTTTTCGCCAAACCGTTAAGATAGTTTACTGACTTAAACGGTACTTTGCCAAAAATGCGGTCTTTCAGAAAATTGCCAAACCTCTGGGGAGCATCGGCTGCAAGTCGGATATATTCATCCATGTGGAAAGCATTAATTCTGTTCCACTTTATTGCTTTGTTGGCGATCAAATGTGCAATAAACTCATTCTGCGAGGGAGCTGCAGCAAAAATCATATTCAACTCTTCTTTTTCTCCTTGCATTTTAATGATTCTTTCAGCAGCATCTGTGGCTGCCACAAATCCCATCTCTTCCCGGTCGGGGATAATTTTGACTAACATTTTTCCTCGTTTAAAAACGGTAATTTTTTCTTTTTTAGTTTTTGGTGTAAATAACATTTCCTTCAATGATTGTAGTTAATACTCTAATATTTTTGTCAAAAATTACCAGGTCGGCATCTTTTCCTTTGCAGATTGAACCTTTCTTTTTGTCAATTTTCATAATTTTTGCCGGCGTCAGGGTCATCATTTTAACTGCATCGAGCAAAGGCACTTCAGCAATATTTACCATCGTACGTACCAGACGGTCGGCTGTAGCCACACTGCCTGCAAATGCCGTTCTGTCCGGTAGTTTTGCCACTCCGTCTTCAATGATCACTTTTTGTCCTTTTTCCAAACTTCCCAAAATGGATTCTCCATCCGGCATACCGGCTCCTCGCATGGAGTCGGTACAAAGTGCCGTTTTATCCGGACCTTTGAATTTATAAACAAATTGAAGCAATGATTTAGGGAGATGAACTCCATCAGCAATGATCTCCACTGTCATATCGTCAATCAGATAAGCAGCTTCCAACACACCCGCATATCTAAAAGCATTTCGGCGTGTAATGGTTGACATGCCTGAATACAAGTGAGTGACGTGGGTAAATCCTGCATCAAAAGCGGGTAACACTTCTTCATAAATCGCATCGCTATGTGCTATTGAAGGAAGGATATTGTTTTCCATCAATACCTCTCCAAATTCTAATGCGCCATTCAGTTCAGGTGCCAAACTCCATCTGACAATGTCATCTGACCGGCTTAAAATATAATTATATTCTTCCGGCTTTGGATTTCGCAAATATTTCGGGTCTTGTGCTCCACGCTGATTGTATGCGAAATAAGGTCCTTCAAGATGAAGTCCGAGAAATTTTGATCCTTTTTTGTTCTGCTTTATAGCCTCTTTGTAAATGGCAAATGTACCTATCAGTTCTTCGGTAGTACTTGCGAGTGTAGTAGGTAACAAAGCTGTTGTGCCGTATTTTACATGCGTTTCAGCTGCTCCAAGATATGCTTCCACAGTAGAATCCATAAAATCATGACCGCCACCACCGTGCGTATGGATATCAATGAATCCTGCTGAAACGTAATTCCCTTTGGCATCAATCACTTTATCGCTGTCTTCAACTTCAATTTCACTTGAGTGAATAATTTCAGCAATCTTACCGTTTTTGCATACTATGGTTGTATTTTCCTGAATTCGGTCGTGAAAAATCACTGTTCCGTTTTTTATTATTAATCTATGTTTCATACCTTAAATGATTAGATGTATGATGTTGGATATTGGTGTGATAATGTCTTAATTCAAACTTGAAAAATTCAGACTTCGGTCATCCGGCACCCAGCACCAAACTGACTATAAACTTTTCTTCCAATTTTTTATTTTATAACCGTGTAAGGCATACCAAACAATGTATGCAAAAGAGGGTATCAATATCCAATAGGCATTTTTCATGGCTTCGAATGGAGAAACCAGGGTATTCATGTCTACTAACGCATGGTAAATCATGGGCATAAATGCACTTCCGCAAAGTGCCATGACCAAAAATGCAGAGCCGAGATTGGTGAATTTGCCTAATCCGTTGATGGCAAGAGGCCAAATTCCGGCGTAGAGCAATGCATTGGGAAGTCCCATCATCACAAGGTACCACAAGGAAATATCGGCCGTGATGCCGAGAAAAGTAACTGTGCCGGAAGTAGTAAGAATGAGTATCGAAAGAATAAGATTAATAGTCGCACAAATAAGCAACGCATTTCTTTGTTTTAAGTATTTCGGGATCAAAGCAATGCCTATGAAATAACCCAAGAAAGTCAAGAGCATAGTATAGGAAGGGATGTTTTTGGCAGGACCCGCCAAACTTTCGCCCATGGTGCCGGCATATTGAATGCTGGTGGACAGTGCTACCATCTGCGTCCCGATATGAAAAAACATGGCAAGTACCCCGAGCATCAGGGCAGGGTATTGCACAATGTATTTTTTTGAGCTTTCATCTTCTGCCGAACGCTTGTTGACAGTGGCCGGATCCAAGTCGGGCAACACGGAATAGCGGATGATAATACCAAAAACAAAAAGGGCGATTGCCAAAATCAAATAGGGAGTCATCACACCCTTGATCAAGTTATCCAATGCCGCGTCTAATGAAGCTCCGGTATAGATGCCTGCTTCTATTTCCCGCATCAACACCTTGTCGGATTCACGAATTACTACCCCTGCAAAAATTAAATTGGCAATTACCCCGGCTAACTTGTTCCCCGTGCCCACAATGCTCATACGTTTAGCCGCACTTTCTATGGGACCTACAATGGTCACGTATGGGTTAGCAGCAGACTGAAGAACAGCCAATCCGACCCCGAGTAAAAACAGTCCTAAAAGAAACAGTTGATAAGTACGCCAGTAAGCAGCAGGAACAAAAAGCAAAGCTCCGATTGACATACACCACAGGCCAAACATCATTCCTCTTTTGTAACCCACTTTGTTCAACAAAAAAGAAGAAGGTATAGCCATGACCAAATAGGCTATGTAAAAGGCAAATGTAACAAATGAAGACTGAAGGTTGGTCAACTGAAGCGTCAACTGGAAGTAGGGTACCAAAATGGTATTAACCCACGATACCAACCCAAAAATAAAAAACAGCAGTGCCAGAATTATCATGGACTTGATTGTGGTGCTTTTTTCAGGTGTTTGTGTGTTTGTCTGATTCATGAATAGGGGTTTACACAGAGTGTGTGAGTAGAATATGATTCACACTCTAAAATGTTACAGATACAAAATTATCTTTTCTCGAGGAAGAAGAACGCACTAATAGCGCAAATTTATCTTCAAAAAACGCAAGATAATTTAAGCTTTTCCTGATTGTTCAACCTTAGATTGGTTTTGTCTGCGGTATTCGGCCGGTGAAAGACCTTTCATTTTCTTGAAAACACGAGAAATGTTTTTACTGTCATTAAAGCCGCACTCTAAGGCAATATCGAACAGTAAACGATCTGTGTTGACAAGTAGCTTGGCAAAATGATCAACCCTGCATTTGAGAAGAAATTGATAGATAGAGGTGCCAAGCTCATTTTTGAATTTAATCTCTAAGTTTCTTCTGGAAAGTGGAACTAACTGAGTTAACGCTTCAATAGATAAATTGGAATTAAAATTTTCCTCAATATGGCGAACTATGGTTAATATATGTTTGTTGTCAATATTATATCTGTCAGTAGATTTCCGTTCTTCTATCCTCACCGGATCTATAACAATATTAAAAGGTATATTTTTTTGTTCTTTGATTTGTTGGTGGATCAGTCTCCCTGCGCTATAACCGCCTTTTTCTACTTCAAGCACGACAGAGGAGATGGGTGGATCGGATAAATTACATATAAGCTCGTCGTTGTCCACACCAAGAAGCGAAATTTCATGGGGAATATTAATACCGTTTATCTTGCAAATTTCTGATACTTCCAAGGCAAATCGGTCATCACAAGCAAAAAGTGCAACTGGTTTAGGAAGTGATGTCAGCCATTCATCGAGTTTTATGTGGTTGTTGCCCCATTCGTTTTCATTCAACCTGTCAGACTCAAAATAAAAGTAGTTACCCCCGACTTCTTGTATTTCTTGCATGTATCCTTCTGCACGTTCCCGGGACCAGACAACACCTTTATTTCCATAAAAAGCAAAATTTTTAAACTTCCTTTCAATGAAAAACTGAGCTGCCATCCTCCCTGTGCCAATATAGTCTCCGGTGAGGTTAAAGAAGTAATCACTTCGTTTTTTATAATTTTGAAGGATAATAGGAATATTCAAATTCTTTAAAAGATTACTCCCTTCAAGATCCCATTGAGCTATGATCGCGTCTGGCTTTTTCTCTTTTACCCACTCTATTACACCTTGCTTACCATACAGAACCTTGTAGTAGGAAGGAAGGCGGTAAAAAATCCACGGACCATGCTCTTGTGAATATTGCACCAATCCCCTCAGGAGCTTTCTGCTGAATTCACTGGAATAATCTATTAAAAGCAGGATTTTTATCATGGTAACAGAGATTTTTCCGTTTGATTTTTACGTTATTTGAGGCAAATATAGTATTAATATGTCATTTAGAAAATATTTTAAGAAAACGAAAAACATAAAAAGGCAATGACAAGTTTCGGAAAGAATGATGCTTATCTTGGAATAAACATTAACTTTGTACGCGTATTAAATATCAAAACAATGAAAAAACAACTCAAAATAGCCCTGGTAGCACACGATGCACGCAAGGCAGACATGGTAGAATGGGCAGTTTTTAACTC
>JAAYQF010000119.1 GCA_012519425.1 Bacteroidales bacterium
TTGGCATTCAAGTGATTGTACGCAAACTCTATTTTGTGCAACACGGTGAGGGGCTTATGCGTTGTGGCTGCATTATCAAAATACACCAATGGCTTTCCGTAAACGGTTTCCTTCAAAATGGGAAAATCATTGCGAATGTTTTGTATTCTATTTTCGTTCAGTTGCATGCTGTCAAATTGTTTAAAGCGCTTTATCTTCCTGGCCGTTTTCAGTCGCCATTCATTTCTCAATATTCCATCACCCCACCCTTTTGAAAACCCAAATACCTGATTGACTTGCAAATCGCAAAAGTAAGTATTTTTTTGAAGAATATAAATTCCATATTAAGCTAAAAACTCAATGACAGGATGTGATTTCAGATTATTTAATGTACTTTTGTGTTGATTTTCTGTTTTATATTTAAAAACACCTATCGTCCATGCGTAAAAGAAATTTTAAAAATCTAATTCCTCACATTGTTGCCGTCTGTTTATTCATTATCATTGCTTTCATTTACATGAAACCGGTGTTGGAAGGCAAACAATTGCTCGGTCATGATACGGAAAGCTGGATGTACATGGCAAAAGAAATAGTGGATTACAATGAAAGCCACGAGGATGTAACGCTTTGGACCAATTCCATGTTCGGCGGCATGCCGGCCTATCAGATTTCCGTGCAGCATCCTTATAATGTGTTGAAGTATGTGGAAGATGTACTCAGGCTTTTTCCCGTCACTGTTTTTATGGTGATTTTATACTTGGTCTGTTTCTACATCCTGATGCTGAATTTCAGACTCAACCCCTGGCTTGCCATTGTGGGGTCAATCGCCTTTACATTTGCATCCTATAATTTTATCATCATCGGCGCCGGACACAACAACAAAGTCGTAGCCATAGCCTATATGGCACCGCTGATAGGCAGCATTTTTGTCACTTTCAGGAGAAATAAGATCATAGGAAGTTTGCTCACTGCCTTCTTCCTCAGCCTGGCCATTCGTGCCAATCATGTTCAAATACTGTATTACACGCTGATCATCATTTTAATATTCGGAATTGTAGAGTTTATTTACAGCCTGCGCGAGCAACAGATCAAATCATTTTTACAATCTGCCGGATTGGCAATAGCAGCTGCAATATTGGCGATAGGAATGAATGCTACCAACTTGATGACCACCAACGAATATGCAAATTATACCATGCGTGGCAAATCAACCGGACTGACCATTGATGCGCAAAGTACACAAGAGGGCTTGGATCGCGATTACATCACTCAATGGAGCTATGGCGTGGATGAAACCATGACTTTGCTGATCCCAAATTTCAAAGGGGGCGCCAGCGGTAGCAAACTGGGAGTTGACAGCCATACCGGAAAAGCTTTTGCTGAACGCTTTGGACAAGCAAATACAAAAAGACTGATGGACAGCATGAGATTCCCTACCTATTGGGGCACACAGCCCGGCACTTCCGGTCCGGTGTATTTGGGGGCCATTGTAATCCTGCTCTTTGTGGTTGGCTTGTTCGTAGTTGACAAGCGTATGCTGTGGTGGTTGGTGCCGATGATCGTGCTGACCGTCATGCTGTCATGGGGGAGAAATTTTCAATGGTTCACGGATTTATTCATCGATTATTTTCCGCTCTACAACAAGTTCCGCGCGGTATCCATGACTTTGGTGGCAGCCGGCTTCGGTATTACCTTAATTGCCATGTTGGCATTGAAAGAATTCTTCAATCCTCAAATTGACAAGAAAAGTCTGACCAAACCTTTGTTGATAGGTACAGCAATTACCGGAGGGATCTCTTTGATCTTTGCCATCATACCATCTCTGGCGGGAAGTTTCAGCGCTGAATCAGATGCCTATCTCGTACAGCAATTTTCCAATGCCTACCAAACCGACTTTTCTTTCCTTGCAGATACGCTGGCTGCTGACCGAAAAGCCATGTTACAAACCGATGCTTTTCGATCGTTCATTTTTATAATAGCCACTGCAGGCGTTATCTGGCTGTACATCAATAACAAATTGAAACAAAATCTTGTCATAGCCTCTATGGGTGTCTTGTTGCTGCTCGATTTGGTACCTGTGGCAAAACGTTATCTGAATGATGATAATTTCGGCAGAAAAAGAACCATCAACACCGTGATCAAACCTTCTGAGGCTGACAAATACATCCTTCAGGATAAAGGTGAGTTTCGCATTGTTAACTTGTCGGTCAATATATTCAACGATGCTTCTCCTTCGTATTTCCACAAAAATATCGGAGGATATCATGCTGCTAAATTGCGCAGGTATCAGGAGTTGATCAACATACACATCTCCACCGAACTAGAAAAGCTATCTAAGATAAGAAGCTACGAGCAATTTGACTCATTGATGCAAACATTGGGGGTGCTGAATATGTTGAATTTGAAGTACATCATCATCAATCCCGATAACATGCCATTGACTAACCCCTACGCCAATGGTAATGCCTGGCTGGTGCAAAACATTCATCTTGCTGAAAATGCTGACGAAGAAATGCTGATGTTGGGGACTATTGACACCAAAACCGAGTTGGTTGCCGACCGCGAATATGAAGCTCTGCTGCCTCAAAACATTCAGCCCGACAGTGCAGCGTACATCCGCCTGTCTTCCTATAAACCCAATCACCTGGTTTATGATTTCCATGCTCAAACAGACCAAACTGCTGTCTTTTCGGAAATTTATTATGACAAGGGATGGAATGCTTATATCAATGGCGAAAAAGTACCATATTTCCGCGCCAATTATCTGTTGCGAGCCATGCAACTGAAGCCGGGAGATTATCAAATTGAGTTTAAATTCGAGCCCGTTTCGTATAAAATTGGAAATATCATCTCTGTGATCTCTTCCGTTTTATTAATATTGTGTATTTTAGCGTTTGCTTTTTGGCGATACAAGTCAGGCAAAAACCCACAACAATGACATTCATTCTATGAATTCAAAAAATAGTAAAGGAAAATATCGTATTGGCAACGTACATCTGACGGCAACCGTCAGCATGTCTTTGGTTCTATTTTTAATCGGATTGGTTTTACTGCTGATTTTTGCAGCACGGGATGTCAGCACGCATATCAGGGAAAACATCAGTCTTTCACTGATTTTAAAGGATAATATTACTGCAGATAACACCTCAAGAATTGAACGATATCTGCAAAGTTCCAAATTTGTGAAATCTTTCGATTACATTTCCAAAGAAGATGCGTTGAAGGAACACATCCGCACCATGGGTGAAGATCCGGAGAAATTCCTGGGTTATAATCCGCTGATGGCATCTTTTGAAATTAAACTAAACGCAGATTATGCCAACAAAGACAGTGTGGAAGTATTCGAGTCAAAACTGAAAATGTACGAAGACATTGACCGGGTGGCTTATCAAAAAGATATGGTGACTTTGGTGAACGACAACATCACGCGCATCAGTTTTATCCTGTTGGTCATTGCCACCATCCTGATGCTGATATCCATCACCCTGCTGAACAACACCATACGGGTATCCGTTTATTCCAACCGGTTTTTGATCAATACGATGAAATTGGTAGGTGCAACGCCCTGGTTTATCCGCAAACCTTATGTCATTCGCGGCATAACCAACGGATTGTTGGCCTCCCTGATCGCTATTGCCATGCTTGCCGTCCTGTTGCTGTACATCAGAAATAACACCGGCTTGAATTTGCTGACCCTCGAAATTAAAACACTGGTTGAAACATCGGTAATCATCATGCTGCTGGGCATCATCCTGACTGCCCTTTCCTCTTATTTTGCAGTCGGAAGATACTTAAGGATGCAGACCAACGAAATTTATTTAGCTTGATCATCAGTAATAAAGCAATTAAAAATATTATTATAGCTACATTATAAACTGCCTGTCTTATGGAAGAAAA